>CAYMDD010000162.1:0-2239 GCA_964389045.1 uncultured Rickettsiales bacterium | reverse complement strand
TTTCCACCCCTCCCGCGCTTGTCCTTGCGAAGCCTTGGCGAAGGAGGATGCGGGGGGACTTGAAGACTGCTCGCGTTCATTCGCCCATATGACTCAACTCCAGCCTTAAGATAAACCCCGGCATCCCCGGCTCTTCTGTGATTTCCGTGGTGAAGTGGCCGTTAAAACGCTCCGCGAAATAACCGACGATAACGGCGTTGATATGGGCAGAGAGTTGCTGCGCCAGCGTTTTCCCCCATTCTTTCTTGCGGCTGGGCAGAAGCTCGGCGATATCGCGCTCGGCTTGGGGAAGCGCCTGCCGGTGGAACCGGCTCGCCTCCAAACGGAGCAGGCAGCCTGTCTCCGTGCCGGCAAGCGAAACCGTCAGCCGCGCATCGTCATCGATGAAGCGGTAGGCAAGATAACTTACGCCCCAGACCATGTGCTTGACGAGCGTTTCACAGTGCCGGATGCGTGCTGCCATTTCGCCCTGCTCAATGCGGATGCAGCGCCATTCAAACATCGCATCGAGCAGAAAAAGCGTCTGCCGCATGCAATCGCCGACGTCCACCGATCCGATAGGCGCCGCCGTCTTTCCGGTTTTATAGACGGCGATCTGGTAGCAGGCGTTGGCAATATATTTCAGATTAAGCGTCACGTCTTTGACGTTTTCTAAAAACACTTCCTCGTCATGTGCGTAATCCTCGGCGATGTTGCCTTCCACGTAATCGGCGTAGCGGCTTAAAATGCGGAATGCGCGCTCCGTCTCCGTGCTGATGCCGCTTAAGAAAATCACCTGCTCGTGATGCATGCTTTGCGCGCGTGAGGCGGTTTCTTGCAGGCGTCCGAGAGTTTGGGCGGCTTGCTCTTTCGCAGTGAGATGGGCTTGCAGAAGCCCTCCCATCGCCAGCGCTTTCTGCGTCACCCGCTCATGCCGGGGCGCTGCGGCTGGATCCAAGGCGAGCGCCGCATCGGGGATGCCATCGAGATGCGTGCTGATGCGCTCGAAAGGCACGATGAACAGCCTGGAGTAAACGGCGTAGACGATCAGCAAAGCCGCATTCGTCCACAAAAGCGTAAACAGCAGCGTGCGCAGCAGCTCGGCGGCAACCAGGCGCTGCATCTCGGTGGGCAGAATGACGGATAGGGCGAATCCTTCCGGCGTGGTGCGGGATATGGTTTCGTATACCGCTGTTGCATTGCCCGAGCGAAATAGCGGCGCGCCGTCCGGCATGCGGATTTCGGCACCGAAGCCTGTCTCGCGCAACGACCGCGTCAGCACTTCGCGCAAATTCTCCACATCAATGATGCTGGCCAGGCAGCCCAAATAGCGCCCTTTAGCATCCGCCACGCCGACGGCTACGGCGAAAACGCTGCGCCCGGTTACCGCGTGCGGCAGGATAGCGCCGGTAACGATGCGCCCGGGATGTGTTGTGGCAGTGCGGATATATTCACGGTGCGAAAGGCTGATGGGCTTGTCCGCTCCTTGTGCATTCGCTTCGTCCTTGAAGATGCCGATGACCGTGCCGACGCGCAGCAGGTTATGGTGGTCCGTCCAGGCGATGCGCAAATCCCCGCCGGCTTTGGTTACATGATTGTTGATTAAATCGCGGATGGCTCCCAGCTCTCCTCCGGTTTCCGCCGCTTGCGGCGCAATGCGCAGCAGCATGCGCGCGCTTTTGTCCACCCGCTCCGCCAGTATCTGCGCCATTTCCTCCAGGCTGCGGGCAAGGGCATGGCGGTGCGCCGTCATCTGCACCGTGTAACGATGGGCGCTGTATAAAACGGCCCCGGCATTGCACAAAGCCAAACCAATAAGCAGGACTCGAAATTTTTGCTGTATCAACCGCTTATCGCTTCCGCATGAATTCCAGGCCGAATCCTAATCGATGTTTGCGGCAACCGCCAGCATACATCGCGGCAAGCCGGTCAAATACAACCCTAGGATTATAGATTTATATAATAATATAATATAAGTTGTAAAATAATTCCTTCACTATGCTTCTTATGACGCTTTCTCTGGAAACATCGCTCTTAACGGATCAGGCCGCGTTCCTGCGCGAAACGCTGCTGGGCTGGCGCAGCCGCGACGCAAGCGTCTCGCCTGCCAATCCGCATCTGCGCGGCCTGCTCGAACAGGTGAATGTGTTCCTCGCCCAGGGCGGGCAGCCTCCCATCCCCGGAAACTACAGCGCCGATCCGCTGCAATTCGGCAGGAGCCTAGTGCGCTTCCTTAACGAGATGCACCACTCCCCTAACC
>CAYMDD010000161.1:3843-4679 GCA_964389045.1 uncultured Rickettsiales bacterium | reverse complement strand
CTTCGGGTGCATGCGCTCTTTTTCCGTCATGGAGAGGATGATCGCTTCCTGGCGGAGCAGGATGCCGTCGTCGAGGCTGGCTTCGTTGATCTGCTCCTTGATTTTGCCCAAGCCGGGCAGGAAGCCGAGCATGGAGGAAAGCCCGCCCATCTTGCGCATCTTGCGGAACTGGTCGAGCAGGTCGTTCATGTCGAACTGGCCTTTGGCCATGCGCTCGGCCATTTTCTCGGCTTCTTCCTGGGTGATGGATTCAGCGGCTTTCTCCACCAGCGAGACGACGTCCCCCATGCCCAAGATGCGCGAGGCAATACGGTCGGGGTGGAACTCCTCGAACTCGGAGAGCTTCTCGCCGATGCCGATGAATTTGATCGGCTGACCGGTGACGTGGCGCATGGAAAGCGCCGCCCCTCCCCTGCCGTCGCCGTCGATGCGGGTGAGGATAATGCCGGTGACGCCGATCTGCTCATTGAAATTCTTGGCGATGTTAACCGCATCCTGCCCGGTCAGCGCATCGGCCACCAGCAGGGTTTCGATGGGGTGGCTCAAGCGCTTGACGGCTTTCAGCTCCTCCATCAGCGCGTCATCGATATGCAGGCGGCCTGCCGTGTCGAGCAGCAGCACGTCATAACCTTCGAGTTTTGCCGCTTTCAATGCGCGTTCGGTGATTTCCAACGGCGTTTGGTTCGGGATGATAGGAAGCGCCGCCACGCCCGCCTGCCTTGCCACCTGCTCCAGCTGCGCTTGCGCCGCAGGGCGGTATACGTCGAGCGAGGCCACCAGCACTTTCTTCCCCTGCTTCGATTTGAGGCGCAATGCCAGCTTTCCGGTGCTGGTGG
>CAYMDD010000161.1:0-3833 GCA_964389045.1 uncultured Rickettsiales bacterium | reverse complement strand
CATGAGGATCACGGCGGGCGGCTGGACGGCAAGGTTGAGGCTGTTATTTTCAGAGCCTAAGAGCGACACCAGATGGTCGTTGGTGAGCTTCACCACCATCTGCGCCGGGCTGATGCTTTTGATGACTTCCGCGCCAAGCGCCTTTTCCTTCAAGGAGGCGATGAACTCCTTGACCACGGGCAGCGCCACATCCGCCTCCAGCAGCGCGATGCGCACCTCGCGCATCACCGCGTCGATATCGGCTTCCGAGAGCGCGCCTTTCTTACGCAAACGCCCGAAAATATCGCCCATGCGGGAAGTGAGGGAGGAGAACATCAGCCGTGCTTTCTAAAATTTTTGCGAATTGCTTACAAACAAGATGCGCGCTTGCCGCGCAATGTCAAGCCCGAGCCGGATTGGAGGGAAACGCCTCGCGGATGGCGCTTACGCGCTCGGCCAGGCTGGGGTGGGCGTGCACCGAGTCCAATTTGAGCATTTCGATTTCGTGACGAAAAGCGTTTTTAATGCGGGACGTGCACGCCTCAAGCGCTTTGCCGAAGGTGGGGCTGGTGTGTATCGGGTGCGATTTAAAGGTGAAGCTACAGGCGAATTCTTCCATCTTCTGCGTCATGGTCTTGAGCACGTTGATGTATTCCTCCGCGTTGCCGCTTAACGAAGCGCCCAGGCGGTCGGCGCGGAATTCGCCGGCGAGCGTCATGCGGCGGGAGGCGTTCAGGCCGCCTGCCAAGCCAAGCGCGCCCGCGGCCAACACGGCGCCGAGGGTGAGCACTTGATTAACGGCTTCCTCCTGCAGCGAGCGGTGTGGGTTAACCGGCTCCTGCTCCAGAACCGCCGATATTTCCTTCTGCGTTTCTTCCTTAGCATGCCGGAGGGTGGTTTTCGTCACCGGTTTCCCGCCCTCCCCGTTGAATATGCGCAGCATGACGGCGTAAGCCGCGCCGGCGGCGAGGATCGCCGAGCCGATGGGAAGCGCGTAGGTGGCTTTCAAATGCATCGCCCCGTCGGCGAAATGGCTCATCTCGTGGCCGATCATGCCTTGCATGCCCGCAGTCGGCGCGGATCGGAGGCTTTTCATGCCGGTGATGTCGTACATGCCCTGGCTGAAGACCAGGCTCCGGGCGCCGTCCATGGGCATCATCATCAGCGCGTTGGGAAGCTCGGATGGGGAGTAGAAAATATCCGGCTTGGCGACTTTAAGCCTCTCGGAAAGATCGGCGACGAACGCGTGCATTCCCGGCGCTTCTTCCGGTGTTAGCTGCCGAAGGCCTTTCAGCGCCTCGCCGAGCGTGGTCGTCACCTCTTTACGGAGCGGTTCCATAGGCTAAATGATACAAGCATTCAGCGCTCCGGCGCCATGACAATTTGATGAAGGTTGCCTTTCCGCCTGCTGCGTGCTACCCGGTTGCGTATGACCAGCCGCCCCTTCACCCTCGCCCTCATCCAGATGCGCTGCTCCAACGACAAGGCGGAAAGCTTGCGCCATGCGGTTGAAATGCTTGAAGAAGCGGCCAAAAAGGGTGCAAAAGTGGCCTGCCTGCCGGAATTGTTCCTGACGCATTATTTCTGCCAGGAGGAAAACCCGGATATTTTTGACTTGGCCGAGCCGGTTCCGGGGCCGACCTCACAGAAGCTGGCCGAGGTGGCGAAGCGAACGGGCATGGTCATCGTCGGGTCGATCTTCGAGCGGCGCGCGGCGGGCATTTACCACAACACGGCCACCATCCACGACAAGTCAGGCGACTTGCTTGGCATCTACCGCAAAATGCACATCCCCGACGACCCGCTCTATTATGAGAAATATTACTTCACCCCCGGCGATCTGGGCTTCAAGGCGTTCGATACCGCCGTGGGCAGGGTGGGCGCGCTGGTGTGCTGGGATCAATGGTACCCCGAAGGCGCGCGGCTCACGGCCATGCAAGGCGCGGAGATCCTTTTCTACCCCACCGCCATCGGCTGGCATCCTTCCGAAAAAGCGGAGTGGGAGGAGGCGCAGGTGGAGCAATGGGTGACCATCCAGCGCTCCCACGCCATCGCCAACGGCGTATTCGTCGGCGCGTGCAACCGCATCGGGCATGAGCCGCCGCCTCCGCACTTAAAAGGCGATGGGATTGAATTCTTCGGCAACTCCTTTATCTGCGACCCTTACGGGCGTTTCCTGGCGCGCGGCAGCGCGGATAAAGAGGAAATCCTCCTGGCGGAAATCGACCCTGCCATGTGTGAGGAAAAGCGCCGCCACTGGCCGTTCTTCCGCGACCGGCGCATCGATGCCTACGGCGAGATTATAGCGCGTTGGATAGAACATTGACATTTTGTCGCTTTTAGTGTACAACAATGAAGAAGCTCGTTGTTTATCGTGATAAGAGAGGAAAAGAGCCTTACACGAAATGGCTTGAGAAGATAAAAGACCTTTCCATGCGTGCCCGCGTCGAGCAGCGCATTCGGCGCTTGGAATGCGGGCATTATGGCGATTGCCGCACAGTGGGCGGAGGCGTAATGGAACTCCGGCTTTTTTTCGGATCGGGCTATAGAGTCTATTTTGCCGAATATGGCGAAATGGTAGTGGTGTTGCTGCGCGGGGGAGATAAAGCATCGCAAAAACGCGATATTGAAAACGCGAAAGCGTATTGGCAATGGCGAAGGATGAGCATGGATTACCGTAATTTTACCGATGCGTTGCATGAGCGTTTGCAGGATGGGAAATATGCCTGCGCCTATCTTTCCGTTGCGTTGGAAACCTATGAGGAAGACGGCGACACCCAAGCGTTTTTACTTGCGCTGCGGGACGTGGCGGACGCGCGCGGAGGCATGACCAAGTTGGCGGAGAAAACGTCTCTGAACCGGCAAAGCTTGTATAAGGCTCTTTCGCCGCAAGGCAACCCGCGGCTGGATACGCTGGGCAACATTCTGCACGGCTTGGGCTTCCGCCTCGACATCGTACCGCTTGCCGCGCCGTGACATCGTCCATCTTCCGCATGCCCGCCGAATGGGAGCGGCAGGAGGCCGTGTGGCTTTCCTGGCCGCATAACCCGGAGGACTGGCCGGGCAAGTTCGAGCCGGTTCCCTGGGCGTTCGTGGAGTTCATCCGGCATATCACTCCGGTGCAGCGTGTGCGGCTGCTGGTGCACAACGAAACCATGCGAGGCGTGGCGCAGGATTATCTGTCCCGCGCGCATGTGGACATGGAGAAGGTGGATTTCCTGCCTATTTCCACCGACCGCGGCTGGATGCGCGATTGCGGGCCGATATTTGTGAAAGCAGACGGCAGGAAAGCCATGCTGGACTGGCGGTTTAATGCCTGGGCGAAATATGAAAATTACGCGCATGACGATCGCGTGCCGGAGCATGCGGAAAGGCTTTTTCCCCTGTCGCGCATCCAGCCGGTGCATCGGGGCAGGCGCGTGGTGCTCGAAGGCGGGGCAATTGACGTCAATGGCGCGGGCGTGCTGCTGACGACGGAGGAATGCCTGCTTGACCCCAAAATACAATGCCGCAACCCTGGATTTACGCGGGAAGATTACGAGGCGGTGTTTGCCGAATATCTTGGCATAAACCAAGTCATCTGGCTGG
This sequence comes from uncultured Rickettsiales bacterium, assembly GCA_964389045.1. Taxonomy (GTDB): domain Bacteria; phylum Pseudomonadota; class Alphaproteobacteria; order Rickettsiales; family SXRF01; genus CAYMDD01. The sequence goes on along the minus strand of CAYMDD010000161.1, from coordinate 266 downwards.
CTCATGGGATCATGGGCGACGACACGCACGGGCATATTGACGATATCGCCCGTTTTGTCAGTGTGGACACGATAGTAACGGTAGTGCAGGCGGATAAGGACGACGTGGATTACGCGCCGCTTCAGGAGAATTTAACGCGCTTGAAAGCGGCGCGCGGCCTGAACGGAAAACCGTTCAATGTCGTGGAGCTGCCGATGCCGAAGCCGCTTTATTTCGAGCATGCGCGCCTGCCGGTTTCCTACGCGAATTTCTTGATTATCAATGAC
>CAYMDD010000160.1:1141-4683 GCA_964389045.1 uncultured Rickettsiales bacterium | reverse complement strand
CGGTAAGGGGAGCAGGAGACATAGTTCAGGCCTGCCTTCTGGCAGAACTGGATAGAGGCTGGGTCGCCGCCGTGTTCGCCGCAGATGCCGAGCTTGATGTCCGGCCTGGTTTTCTTGCCGCGTTCGCAGGCCAGTTGGATCAACTCGCCCACGCCTTCCTGGTCGAGCGAGACGAACGGATCGGTTTCCACGATGCCCTGGCGCTTATAGGCTTCGATGAAATTGGCCGAATCGTCGCGCGAGATGCCGAAGGTGGTTTGCGTCAGGTCGTTTGTGCCGAAGCTGAAGAAGCTCGCGTGTTCGGCGATTTCCCCGGCGCGGAGCGCTGCCCTGGGCAGCTCGATCATGGTGCCGACGAGATAGTCGAACTTGGCGCCGGATTTCTGCATCACCTCGCCTGCTACCCTGTCCACCAGCTCTTTCAAAATCGAAAGCTCTTTCGGCGTCATCACCAGCGGGATCATGATTTCAGGATATACCGTCTCGCCTGTCTCCTTGGCGACTTGCGCAACCGCTTCGAAAATGGCCTGCGCTTGCATTTCGTATATCTCAGGGTAGGTGATGCCTAAGCGGCAGCCCCTGTGCCCAAGCATGGGGTTCTGCTCTTTCAGCTCATGCGCGCGCTGCTTGACCGTCTCCACGCTGATGCCTGCGCCGGCAGCCACTTCCTTCATCTCCGCTTCCGAATGGGGAAGGAATTCATGGAGCGGCGGATCGAGCAGGCGGATGGTGACGGGAAGTCCTTTCATGATGGTGAACAGCTCCACGAAATCCTGCCGCTGCATCGGCAGCAGCTTGGCGAGCGCCGCTTTACGCCCATTCGCATCGGACGCCACGATCATTTCGCGCATGGTCACGATGCGGTCTGCGTCGAAGAACATGTGCTCGGTGCGGCAAAGCCCGATGCCTTCGGCGCCGAAACGGCGGGCGGTGGCGGCGTCGTTGGGCGTCTCGGCGTTGGTGCGCACCTTTAATTTCCGCACCGCGTCCGCCCATTCCATGAGGGTGGCAAAATTGTCCGACAGCTGCGGCTGAATAGTGGGCACCTCGCCGCGGATGACTTCGCCGGTGGAGCCGTTGATGGTGAGCGTATCGCCTTCCGTGAGAGTGAAATTCTTGCAGCGGAGCTTCTTTGCTGCGTAGTCGATAATCAGGTCCGACGCGCCGGACACGCACGGCTTGCCCATGCCGCGCGCGACGACCGCGGCGTGGCTGGTCATGCCGCCCCGCGCCGTCAGGATGCCTTGGGCGGCATGCATGCCGTGGATGTCCTCCGGGGATGTCTCGATGCGCACCAGGATAACTTTTTCCTTGCGCCCGGCGCGGATTTCCGCCTCTTCCGCCGTGAAGACGACGGCGCCGCATGCCGCGCCCGGCGAGGCGGGGAGGCCGACGGTCATGATTTCTTTCTTCGCCTTGGGGTCGAGCGTCGGGTGAAGCAGTTGGTCGAGGCTCTTGGGGTCGATGCGCTTGAGCGCTTCTTCCTTGGAGATGATCTTCTCGTTTACCATCTCCACCGCAATGCGGATAGCCGCCGCCGCCGTGCGCTTACCAGAGCGCGTCTGGAGCATCCATAATTTATGGTTCTGCACGGTGAACTCGATGTCCTGCATATCGCGGTAGTGCGATTCCAGCTTGTCGAACACCGCCGTCAGCTCCTTATAGACCTGCGGCAGCTCCTCCTTCATCTTCTCCAGCGGCTGCGGGTTGCGGATGCCGGCCACCACATCCTCGCCCTGCGCGTTGATGAGGTATTCGCCGTAATACTTGCGCTCGCCGGTGGACGGGTTGCGGGTGAAGGTCACGCCGGTGCAGCAATCCTCGCCCATGTTGCCGAACACCATCGACTGCACGTTGACCGCTGTTCCCCAGGATTCCGGGATTTCGTGCAGGCGGCGGTAGGTGATGGCGCGCGGGTTCATCCACGAGTCGAACACGGCGTGGATCGCGCCCCAGAGCTGCTCTTGGGCGTCGTTGGGAAAAGGTTTCTTCAGCTCCGCCTGCACCAGCTCCTTGTAGAGCTTCACCAGCTTTTGCAGATCGTCTGCGGTGAGTTCGGTGTCGAGGTCGACGCCGCGCTCGCGCTTCATCTCCTCCATGATTTCCTCGAAATGGTAATGATCCAGCCCCAGCACCACGTCGGAATACATCTGGATGAAGCGGCGGTAGGAATCATAGGCAAAGCGGGGGTTGCCGCTTTTTTTCGCCAGCGCTTCCACGGTGGTGTCGTTTAAGCCTAGGTTCAACACCGTATCCATCATTCCCGGCATCGAGGCGCGGGCGCCGGAACGTACCGAGACGAGAAGGGGGTTTTGCGCATCGCCGAATTTCGCGCCGACTTTCCGCTCCACCTGCGCCAGCGCTTCGGCCACCTGCTCTTTCAAACCCTGCGGCAGCTTCTTGCCCGCGGCGTAATACCCGGTGCACACATCCGTGGGGATGGTGAAGCCGGGGGGCACGGGCAGCCCCAGTGAGCACATCTCCGCCAGGTTCGCGCCCTTGCCGCCGAGCAGGTTTTTCATGCCCGCGTCGCCCTCGGCCTGACCGTCGCCGAAGCTGTAGACGTATTTATCGGGGGATGCGTGTTTCATCTGGGCGTTGCTCGCAAGGCTCATGGCGGATTCCTTCGGGTTTTTCGGATGCCCATGGATAGCGTTTGCGCGGTGATTTTAAAAGTAAAATATTTGTTAGAAATCAGCCTTCGATCAAGGAAAAATCCGCAGCCAGCAGCATCGCGGCGCGCATCGTCGCCAATATCTTTAAGCGCCGGGTGCGCGTTGCCGGGTCAGGGTCGTTAACCAGTTTATGCTCAAAAAACGCATCCGCCGGGGCACGGAGCTTGGCAAGCGACTGTACGGCAAGGAAATAGTTATCGCTTACCAAGCTATTATTAATGGTATCGGCTGCGGTCATGGACTGTTGGTAAAGCGCGCACTCGACGGAATCCTCGATTTCTTCATTCGCGTCATTCGCCGGAATGCCCAGGCCGGTGTACCGGATTTTATCCTTTTCTTCCTCGATCTTGAGGATATTCGCTGCCCGCTTGAAGCCGGCCAGAAGGTTTTTCCCATCTTCCGTGGCGAGGAATGCATGCAGTACCCGCGCGCGCAAGCCGATGGAATAAAGGTCATCTTCATTCAATACGGCCTTCACCTGATCCGAGCCGATGCCTTCTTCTCGTAAGTAAATATAAAGCCGGTCAATCAAGAACTGAACGATCTCCTCCGAGACGCCTAAGCGCTTCAATGGAGCATGCAGCTTATTCTCTACGATCATGCGCACGATGGAGATGCCCGACCTGCGCAGCGCAAACGGGTCCTTCGATCCTGTCGGCTTCTCGCCGATAGCGAACATGGAAATCAGCGTATCCAGCCTGTCCGCCAGCGCAATAGACAGGCTTACCGGCGCGGTGGGAATTTCACCCTTGGCGTGCCGGTACTGTTCGCGGATGGCTTGCGTTACTTGCCTGTCCTCGCCTTGTGCTTCCGCATAATAGGCGCCCATGATGCCTTGCAGCTCGGCGAATTCGCCCACCATGCCGG
>CAYMDD010000160.1:0-1131 GCA_964389045.1 uncultured Rickettsiales bacterium | reverse complement strand
CGCAACTTTGGCCTTGTCCGCGCCGGGGATGTATTCCGCCAGCGCCCCCGCCAGCGCCGCGATGCGCTCTGCCTTATCCGCAATACTGCCCAGTTTGGCGTGGTACGTCACCGTTTTCAAGCCTTCCGCCCAGGCATCGAGCGTTTTTGCCTTATCCTGGTTCCAGAAAAACTCCGCATCCGAAAAGCGCGCGCGCAGCACGCGCTCATTGCCCGCAATAATTGATTTACCGTCATCCATCGTGGTGCGGTTGGCGACCGCGATGAAGCGGGGCGCAAGCTTGGCCGTTGTATCTCTCAGCGCGAAATATTTCTGGTGCGAGCGCATCACCGTCACCAGCACTTCCGAAGGCAAGCCCATGAACCGCGCATCGATGGTGCCGATCAGCGGCACCGGCCACTCCACCAGGCCGGTGACTTCGTCGAGCAATCCGGGGTCATCCGCCAAATGCAGGCCGTGCAGCCCGGCCAAGGCTTCCGCTTCGCTGCGGATGCGCTCTTTCCGCTCGTGGAAATCGGCAATCACGAACGCGTTGCGCAGCTTTTCCCGATACTCATCCGGGGTATTGATGACGACCGGATCGGGGTGCAGGAAACGGTGCCCGTGCGTCTGCCCCGTGGCGGTGATATGCCCGAACCGTACCGGCACCACCTCATGGCCGAACAGGCACAGGATGGAGTGCAGCGGGCGCACCCAGCGCATGTCGTAAGCCCCCCAGCGCATCGATTTCGGCCAGGGGAATTGCAGGAGGGCTTCTTCCGTGATTTCTCTCAGCGCCTCCGCCATCGGGCGTCCCGGCTGCCGGATGATGGCGAAATACGTCTCATCCTTGCCGGCCAGGCGCTTCTCCAACTGCTCCAATGCAAGCCCAGTGGAACGCAGGAAACCTTCGATAGCGCTTTGCGACGCGGAAGTCTTGGGGCCTTTGCGCTCAACCTCGATATTCGGCGTGCGCTCTGGCAAATCGCGCAGCAATACCGCCACGCGCCTCGGCGTAACAAAGCGCTGAGGCGCGGCTGCGTAGTCACCGATCTTTTCCCGGATCGCCGCAACCAGCGCGGATTGCAAATGCTCTGCCGCATCCGTCTGCATCCGCGCAGGGATTTCTTCGGAAAAAAGCTCGAGCAGTAA
>CAYMDD010000159.1:0-4708 GCA_964389045.1 uncultured Rickettsiales bacterium | reverse complement strand
TCATCCACCCGGCAGCGAATGAAGCCTCCGATCCTAAGCCCGCCGGTGCGGAAGGATCGGAGGCATACGGCAATCAGCCGGTCATCAGGTAAGCGACGGCGCACACCGCGAGCACGGGTACGCCCACCGCCAGCTCGCACGCGCCGATGACGATTCCGCCCTCGAACCATTCGCAGCCGCCCTCATGCGGCCAGCTGACGAAACGGTCGGCGGAGCGGAAGGCGAACAGCATCGCCGGGCCGTGGACCGCCATGAAGCTGGAGGCCCTGAAAGCATATGCCCAGCCATAGCCCATCGGCTCGAAAACCGATGCGTTAAGCGGGCACAGCAGCCACGCCCACAGGAAGAGCGGCGCGACGAAACCGACGGCGATGACGTACGCCACGATCGCCACTAAAACCACCATGGAGATGACGGTGACCGCCGCCTCCATAAGCAACTCCGCGAACAACGTCCGCATGGAAATGCTCCTGGCCTTCTCAGGCCGGACTTTGAAGTCCACAGCCCCCTGCGAACGGATATTCGCTAATTGTTAAAGGGCAGTGTACGCGAGCCATGATACAGGATTAAAGAAGTTAAGACAATCGGTACTAAGTCAGTGTAAGTCACCTCCCTCCTACTTATTCCCCCGCCTGCGGGGGGATTGAGGGGGAAACGATCGGCGGGGAGCTAACCCCCGCTTTTCCCCGCCGGTGGGTTACTCCTTTACAAGCATCAGAGCGCTTGTTAGAGTGATTCGTCTGTGGCGGCGCCGTGCCTGCTTACATTAAAATACGCCTTCAACCTATTGATAGAATTCTTTAGTTCCATGAAGCTTCTGGCTTGCAACAGCAATCTCCCCCTCGCCACGGCCATGGCGGAACATTTGAACCTCCCCCTCACCAAAGCCAGCGTGCACCGCTTCGCCGACCAGGAAGTGTTCGTGGAAATCCACGAGAACGTGCGCGGCGAGGACGTGTTCGTGGTGCAATCGACCAGCTTCCCCGCCAACGACCATATCATGGAACTGCTGGTGAGCCTGGATGCGCTCCGCCGTGCTTCCGCCAAGCGCGTCACCGCCGTCATCCCCTATTTCGGCTACGCGCGGCAGGACCGGAAAATGGGATCGCGCACGCCGATCTCGGCCAAGCTGGTCGCCAACATCATTACCTCCGCCGGCGCCGACCGGGTGCTCACCATCGACCTGCACGCAGGGCAGATCCAGGGGTTTTTCGACATCCCGGTGGATAACCTTTTCGCCGCCCCCGTTATCGGGCGGGATATCGCCGGGCATTTCGCAGGCCGCAATCTCGTCATCGTCTCGCCGGACGTGGGCGGCGTGGTGCGCGCGCGCGCGCTGGCCAAGCGGGTGAACGCCGACCTGGCCATCGTCGATAAGCGCCGCGAGCGGGCGGGCGTGTCGGAAGTCATGAACATCATCGGCGAGGTCGAGGGGCGGGACTGCATACTCTACGACGACATCGTCGATTCCGCGGGCACGTTATGCAATGCCGCCCAGGCCTTGAAAGACAAGGGCGCAGCCTCCGTCTCGGCGTATGTCACGCACGGGGTGTTCTCCGGCCAGGCGGTGGAGCGCATTACATCGTCGGTGCTGGAATCGCTGGTGGTGACGGATACCATCCAGACCACGGACGCGGTGAAGGCCGCGCACAATATCCGCGTCTTAAACATCGCCCCCCTGCTCGGCGAGGCGGTGCGGCGCATTACGGATGAGAGTTCGGTGTCGAGCTTGTTTGACTGAAGAACCATCCACCCGCCCGGCCAATCCTTTGGGCCGGGCGGGTGGAAAGGCGTGGAACTCAAAACCCGGCATAGGCCAGGATGAAGTCCACGGCCAAGACGCCGAGAAAGGCGAAAAGCCCTCCGGCGAAACCGCACAGGGCGATGGAGAACGTCCAGTCTCCCCATGCTTTGACGGCGGGCTTCGAGACGATGTTGAGGATGGCGAACGCCCCGATCATTGCCGCGCCTGTCAGGACTGCTGCAAAGCTTAGTCCAGCGATTGCATGCATGACCTGCGCCAGGGCGCTTGCAGGCGGGAAAGGATGCAAGCGGTCGAACCATTGCTCCAATGCGATCGTCGTTGCAGCATAGGTCACAACGACCATCACCTGCTGCACGTTAAGCGGGGCTTTCACCTCGCTACCTCCTTGCCGTTTTAAGGCCGGACGGGTGCCCATATGCCTTCCGCGGAACCATCCACGAAATCAAAAGGCAATATGTGCTGTAATACTATCGTTTTATGGGAAAAAACGCAACCGGAGGATGGGCATTGGGGGAATTACTTGCAGCTCCGGCGCGGGCGGGGTCAAATCCTTTGACCCCGCCCGCGCCAGGAACTTATCAAAAACCGTCCCGCATGATCTCGACGGCAAACCGGACGAGCATCGCTGCAACGCAGCAGAAGAACACGACCGCACCCACCGCCCCGCCCGTCAAAAAGACGTACTGGAACGGCAGGCGTCCGCGCCACGCATGTAGCCGGCAAAACCTCGGCATGGCATCGATCGCCAGCCCGCAGGCCGCGGTCACGATCGATGCGACGGCGAAATACGTCACCGCTCCGAGGATGCGGTCGAACGCCGTGCCGTAGGGCTTGGCCTCATCCGGGACGACCCAGCGATCCAGCGCCCACACCATCACCGCCACGGGCACGGCAAAGAGCGCGAGGCTCACGCCGTAATGAACGGGATGATGTGTGCGCAAACCCGCCTGAGACGGAACTTTCATCCCGCCATCTCCTGGCTTTAAAGCCGGACTTTACGCCCCTATGCCTCTTCGCGGATCATCCGCGAAATTAAAAGGCAACAGGTAGGGGAAAGAATAGCGGGCTGATTGAGAAGAAACAATGAATTAAACCCTGGCACGGCCAGCCGACATCCGTGTCGACCGCGCCGTAACCAGGGAAATTGAAGAGATTGGACGGCTTCAAGGCAGGATGCCTGCCAGGCGCAGCCAGCATAGGACTGCGACGGCGGCACCCATCACCCCGACTGCGCGGGAAACCCGGCGCAGCGCGCTGTCCCATTCGTGGTTGAGGTTCGGGAGCGACGCCGCCAGTGCGAAGCTGGCCAGCAACCCCGCACCGCCGATCATCGCGCAGCCGAATCCCAGCCGCATGAGCATGAATGACCATTGATCGGTCAAATCCATGCAATGGAGACAGCCGCCTTCCTCTCCGCGGATCGCTTTCGTCACACTCGGCGAGAGCGCGACGTAAACGACGCCAAGCATGCAGTGCCTGACGTTTAGCTGAAACCGCATCAGCACCTCTGGCCAACCTTGGCCGGACTTGGAGTCCACAGCCCCTTGCAGACACGTTGTCTGTTTTTAAGTTAAAAAGGGCAGTGTACAAGGCAAAGCTTAACCCATTAAATCCCCTTAAACAACAATTGCCTTTTGACATACGCCACCGTTTTCTGCTATTGCATGCTCCCTTAACCCTTAAAGATTATATTAAGTATCTGGAGAACCGTATTATGTCCGCCGCCGCCAATGCTGTTTTAAATGCCGAAACCCGCGATAAGGCGGGCAAAGGCGTGGCGCGGGGCTTGCGCCGCGAAGGGAAAATTCCCGGCGTGCTCTACGGCAAAGGCCACGAACCCGTCTCCCTCGCCCTTTCCGAGAACGAGGTGACGCTGCAATACCAGAAGGGGCGCTTCCGCAGCAAGATTGTGGATTTAAAGCTTAATTCCGGCGAGTCCTTAAAAGCGCTGCCGCATGACGTGCAGTTCCACCCCGTCACCGACCGCATCGAGCACGTGGATTTCATTAAGGTCGATGCGGGCACCACCATCCGGGTGATGGTGCCGGTCAAATTCCGCGGCCAGGAGAAATCGGTGGGCTTGAAGCGCGGCGGCGTGCTCAACGTGGTGCGCCACGAAATCGAATTCGTATGCAAACCGGAAGCCATCCCCGCCAGCATCGAGATCAGCGTGCAGGAGCTGGACATCGGCAGCTCGGTGCATATCAGCGACATCAAACTCCCTGAAGGCGTCACCCCTTCGATCAAGCGCAACTTCACCATCGCCACCATCGCCGGACGCGCGAAGGCGGAGGAAGAGCCGGCGGCAGCCGCGGCGGCTCCGGCAACGGCAGCCGTGCCCGCCACCGCGCAGAAGAAGGACGAGGCGAAGAAGTGACAAAGCGGTTAGCGCGCATTTGCGCGCTTACCCCCTTTGTCATCCCGGCGCAGGCGGATGGCCGCCCCGCCGGGATCCACTTTTGCCGCTTGCACAGGTGGATAGATGGATCCCGGCCTGCGCCGGGATGACGAGCAATGCATCTCCTTATCGGCCTCGGCAACCCCGGCGTGAAATACGAAGCCAACCGCCACAATGTTGGCTTCATGGCGCTGGATGCCATTGCCCAAGCTTACCCCTTCAAGCCCTGGACGCCAAAAATTGGCGGTCAACTGGCCGAAGGCATGGTGGGAGAAGAAAAAATTTACGCCTTCAAGCCGCTTTCCTACATGAACCGCTCTGGCATCCCGGCGGGCGAGCTGGCGCGGTTTTATAAAATTCCTTTGGAAAACATCACCGTATTCCACGATGAGCTGGATCTGCCGTTGGGCAAGCTCCGCGTCAAGCGCGGCGGCGGTAATGGCGGGCATAACGGCCTGAAGAGCCTGGATCAGCATCTAGGCGCGGACTACCGCCGCGTGCGCATCGGCATCGGCCACCCCGGCATCAAGGAAATGGTGCACAGC
>CAYMDD010000158.1:0-4748 GCA_964389045.1 uncultured Rickettsiales bacterium | reverse complement strand
AGCTTCTTATTGGTGGTGCGGAGAATGAGGAATTTTAGTTACTTGCTATGTTCTTGATTAACACAGCCGTTCTTTGAGATAAAAAATTTTGCCTTAAATCTCGTCAAATCTGATCGTATCCTTATGTTCATGCAACTATAAGGAGAGAACTTGGGCAGTGACGTTTCATGTGCCGCTTATTTCGGGTAGCCTTTAGACAAACGCTACATACAAATAATCTTATTATTCAATCATTACCTTAATCTATGTGTGGAATAGTTGGAATTGCCAGTGACAAGCTGGATGCGTCTTCGCTGCTGCTAAGAGGCTTAAAGGCATTCGATGCACACGGCGGCCTGGCATCTTCGATGGCCGTGGCGTCTCCGGAAGGGCAGATACGCACCAAATCCGTATCCGCCGGCGCGGTGAAGCTCGGCGCGGAGATATTCTGCCGCTCGATGCGCGGGCATGTAGGGATTGGGCATGTGAGCCGTTTCGACGGGCAGAATCGAGCGTGCAGCTATGCGAATGCGCACATCGCCGTAGCCGTGGCGGGAAATGTGGAGCGGCTGCACCGCGGCCCGGCCTTGCCGCATCTGCGCGCGTCGGGCTTTGCGGGCGAAACCAGCAGACTTGTGTTGCATCTCGTCACCTATTTCATTGGAAACGGGCAGGCGCCCGATGCCGCCGTGGCGTCCGCCGTCCGCTGCATGACCGGCAAATTCGCGCTTTTGTGTCTCTTTGCAGGCAAAGAGAATATGCTAATTGCAGCGCATGGCGGCAAATCGCTTCTGGTAGGCATCGGCGAAGGCTTACACTATGTGGGTTCGGACTCATATATGATAAGGAGCCTTGCGCCGCAGAGCGTGACGCTGCATGCCGGAGATATGGCGCGCATCACGGCAGGCGGACTCGTTACCGACGCGGCGCACGGCAACCCTGCACGGCGTACAGCCATAGCGAATGCGCCTGCCGCCAGTGCGCATTCCACGCCGCTGCGCAGCGATATAGGCCGCCAGCCCGTTATATTGAAAAAAACACTGGAAAGCTATATAGTGAAAGACCCTTCTCCCGCTCTCCGTTTTCCTGCCTTGCCGTTCGATCTGGCTTCTCTGCCGCAGATGACCATCATCGGAGGCGGCAGCGGCTATCATGCGGGAATGGTGGGGAAATACTGGCTGGAGAAATTCGCGCGCCTGCCCACTTCCCTTGAGCTTACCTCCGAGTTCCGCTATCATAACGCCCCGCTGCCGCCGGGAGGCGTCTGCCTGTTTATCGCGGATCAGGAGGCGAGCCAGAATACGCTGGCCGCTGTCGAAGCGGCGCGCAAGCAGGGGCAGCATGTCATCTTACTGCGCGGCAAAGCCGAACAAGGCTCCGATAACGCCGATATTACGCTGGATACGCAAGCGGATACATCCATAGGGGCGTTTCCGGCGCAGCTTGCCGTGTTCTGTTGCCTGATGCTTGCCTGCGCGGAAGCAAGGAATACGATTGCGCCACACAAGCGCGCCTCCATTGCCGCAGCGCTGACGCAGCTGCCAGCACTGGCCGAAGGGATGTTGACGCAGGAAGAAGCCGTCTCTGCAATCGCCCCGCGCATCGCACAAAGCTCCGGCGCGCTTTTTATGGGGCGCGGGGCTTCGCATGCAGTCGCATTGGAAGGAGCGGCCAAGCTTAAAAGCATGGCCTTCATGCATGCGGAAGGCTTCGCGGCGGGCGAACTCCATTACGGGCCGATGGGGTTGATTCAGCGTGCCGTACCGCTGATTGTCGTCGCGCCCTGGGATTCGCTTTTCGCCCGCACGCAAAACGCGATGGAGGAAGCCGCCGCGAGCGGCGCGCATATTATAGCTTTGTGCGATGCGCGGGGCGAGGAAGCGCTGCAAGGCCTGCCCGCATACACTATTCGACTGCCCGAAGCGCACCCGTTGCTGATGCCTGCGCTCTGCGCCCTCCCCTTGCAACTGCTGGCCTATCACACCGCGCGATTACGTGGCCACAATACCGCCAAGCCTCGCAACCTGATAAGAGAGTTGCAGTTGGAGCGTTATGCCTGAAGGAGTAATCCTTATGGGAAATTTATACGCGCTTCCCTAAAGCGTGCTAGTCGTCATATCCCAGACCGGGAACGGCTGTTTTTCCTGTTTTTGCGCAAGTCATGCTTCCGGGCTTAATTCCCCGGCATATGGCGTTATTTTCTCACAATATCGGGTATTTTCATGAAGCGCTTCCTCTGCGTAACCGCAGCCATGCTCCCGCTCTGCCTTCCGCTTGACCCCGCGCTTGCAGTGCCGAGAGCGAAAGAAGCGTCTGCCACCCCCAGCATGAAAGAGCTGCAAAACGCGCTGCGCCGGCAAGAGCAGCTTATCCGTGCGCAAGCCGAGCAGTTGGAAAGCCAGCAGCGGCAGCTCTCCGAACTTAAAAGCCGTATAGAAGGTGTTTCCGGCACCCCGTTCGGCGAGCCGAGGGACGGGCGCGCCTCCGCCGCGCCGCGTAATACGGGACAAAACCGCGAAATCGCCGCCGCTACGGACGCTGCGCAGGAACCCACGGAGGTCGGCACCGACCGCAAACCCATCGCCAGCGAGAAAATTCCCGAAATCACCGTGCTTGACAATCATGCGGGCGTGCTGCTTAAAAAAGGCCGCCTCGTCGTGGAGCCGGGTATCGAATACTCCAACTCCTCTTCCACGCTGGTGGATATTCAGGGCTTCACCATTATCCCTGCGCTCAATATCGGCGCATTTCAAATATCGAACGTCAACCGCGACATCGTCACCGCACGGATGACCGGACGCTTAGGCGTGACCGACCGACTGGAGATCGATGCAAGCGTCCCCTATCTCTACCGGCAGGACCGCACCCGTGAGCGCCCGTTCGGCGTCGGCTCAAGCACAGAGACTTTAGAAACCAACGACAGCAACGGTTTGGGCGATATCGAGATGGGCGCGCATTACCAGCTTAACGACAGCACCGGAAACGCGCCCGTATTCATCGCCAATGCGCGCTTTAAAACCATCACCGGCAAAGACCCTTTCGAAGTGGACACCGATCCCGTCACCGGGCTTCAGACGGAACTGCCGACAGGCTCCGGCTTTTATGCGTTCGAGCCGAGCCTAACGGCCATTTTTCCATCCGACCCGGTGGTATTCTTCGGCAATCTGGGCTATGTCTTTAACTTCTCCCGCGATATCAGCGGTATCGGCGATATCGACCCGGGCGACATTATCGACGCCAGCATCGGCATGAGCCTGGCGTTGAACGACAGGACATCGCTCAGTTTCAGCTATAATCATGACCTGGTGTTCAAAACCGAACTGAACGGCGATACGCTGCCCGGATCGTCCATCGCACAGATCGGCGTGCTCAACGTCGGTACGTCCTATAAGCTTTACGAGAACACCTCCCTGAACTTTATCGCCGGCGCAGGCGTCACACGCGATGCGCCAGATGTGTCTATTTTATTCAAAGTACCGATTTCTTTCGATCTCTATTAAGGACTTTATGGAAAATTTATAAAGGCATTCTCACGAAGAATATAAAATTTATGCCTGAGTCCAGATAGTACCGCCTACAAATGAAAGAATGGTATGGCAGCAACCCCCGTTCTTTATTTTCCTATAAATACTATTTCCCATAAAAATTTAAAGCAAATATGCCCGCCGCTGAAAAACCGGCGGCGCTTATACTTAAAACCACCTCTCAACAGACAGTTGAGAAAACCTCCCCGCAAGTAAAATGAACCCGGCCAATATCGGGATCATCGCCGACCGTTAAGGATTAGACTTTGCTTGAATCCCGTATACCGCCCGCGCAAGCAGGCGGCTGTACTGTCACATCACTTATCTTAAACACAACCATTTTTACTTTTTATCATCAGGAGTCTAAACATATGTTGAACTACTCTTTCCTCTCAGCTGTCTCCGCAATCGCGCTGCTGACATCCGGCGCTGCCTATGCCAACAGCACTACGCAATCAAACGGCAACAATTCGAGCAACGTCTCGAAAGTCAATCAGTCCAACGGGAATGACAGCTCCACCAAAACCTCGACACATCAAGTGGACCAAGCGAACAACAATAATAATTCGACCAACACTTCTAAGATCAGCCAATCCAAAACGCATCAGGTAGAGCAGGCGAATAATAACAACAATTCGACCAACACCTCGAAAGTCCATCAGTCCAACGGCAATAACAGCAACAACACGCATCAAGTGGAGCAAGCCAACGGCAACCACAGCGGAAATACCAGCAAGGTAAAACAAGCCAACAACAACGACAACTCCAGCCATACGACCAACCAGTCGAACGGCAACAACAGCAATAATACGCATCAGGTTGACCAAGCCAATAACAACGGCAATCAGAGCAACAATACGCACAAAGTTGACCAGGCGAACAATAACGATAACTCCAGCCACACGACGCATCAGTCCAACGGCAACAGCAGCACCGTGAAACAGGCCAACGGCAATGATAACTCAACGCACACTGTAGACCAGGCGAACAACAACGACAGTTCAAGCCATACGACCAACCAGTCGAACGGCAACAACAGCAATAACGACAACAGCTCGCACACCAGCACCGTCAAGCAGAGCGAATCCAACGGCAATAACAGCAACAACACGCATCAAGTGGAGCAAGCCAACGGCAACAGCACAAGCCACAGCGAAGCCAACGGCAACCACAGCGGCAATGACAGCTCCAGCCATTCCGTTGATCAGGCCAACAATAACGACAGCTCAACGCATAGTGTAAGCC
>CAYMDD010000157.1:1541-4765 GCA_964389045.1 uncultured Rickettsiales bacterium | reverse complement strand
CTTCCACCCCCATGCCGTCTTTCTCGCCGCGGATCATCACCGTGGGGTGGAGCGCTGTCTTGCTCTTGTCCAGGTAATGCGCGTAAGCTTCCGTGCCGCCTTCGTAATAAAACTCCGCCTCCTGCACCGGATCGGTGCGCATGTCCGTCAGCCGGATGCGCACGCCCGAATTAAGGAACGCCAATTCGCGCAGGCGGTGCTCCACGGTTGCGAAATCGAATTCCACCTGCGTAAAAGTTTCCTTAGACGGAAGAAAGGTGACGCTCGTCCCGCGCCGTAAGCCGCGCTCGCCGCTGGCGCGCTCGGCCATCGGCGCGTCGCCCGTCACCGTCAAATGCTTCACCGTATCGCCATGCTCGAAGCGCGCATGATGTTCCTTGCCGTTCCGCCAGATCACCAGATCGAGGCGGGAGGAAAGCGCATTCACCACCGACACCCCTACCCCATGCAGGCCGCCCGACACCTTGTACGTATTCTGGTCGAACTTGCCGCCCGCATGCAGCTGCGTCATAATCACTTCCGCCGCAGAGACGCCCTCGCCCGCGTGGATATCCGTAGGAATCCCGCGCCCGTTGTCGGTCACCGTGCAGGAGCCGTCGGCGTTCAAGCTCACCGTCACCAAGTCGCAATGCCCGGCCAGCGATTCGTCGATAGCGTTATCTACCACCTCGTAGATCATATGGTGCAGGCCGGAGCCGTCGTCGGTATCGCCGATATACATGCCGGGGCGCTTGCGCACGGCCTCCAGGCCTTTTAAAACTTTAATCGATTCGGCGCCGTATTCATTGGGTGATGGCATGGTTGCAGCCTGCCCTGCGGGTGACATGGTTGATCCTTGAGGTGTGAAGAAAGCCAGATGTAAGAAATGGGGTGAAACATAAGAAAAAGCAAGGCTTTTTAAGGAAAAAACATGTTCTTTAGCGCCTGTGGGACGCCCCTTCCTCCGGCCTCGGCGGGGCAGGCGGGTTTGCGCCCATAAGCGGAAGGCTTATATTCAGCGCTTTCATGCACAAACTTTCAATGGCATTCCGCCTTACCGCCCTCCACTTCAAAAAACTGCGCTTTTCCCCGTAACCCCTCGAACAGGTGCACATCCGTTCCCGTCATCCATACCTGTGCCCTGGCGTCCAGGATTTCCTCGAACAATTCCCTCCGCTTATCCGCATCCAGATGCGCCGCCACCTCATCCAGCAGCAAAACCGGCACCCTGCCGTGCCACCGGCTCCCTGCCTTCAGCTCCGCCAGCACGATGGAAAGAAGCAGTGCCTTCTGCTCGCCCGTTGAGCAGTTGGCTGCTTCCATATTCTTCGCCAGGTGAGGGCCGCACAGCTCGGTGCGGTGCGCGCCGAACAGCGTCCTGCCCGAAGCCGCATCCTCGCGCCTGCCTGTCGCCAGTGTCTCCTGGCATAGAGCCTCCGCCTCCACCGCGCGCCTGCCCTCGGCAAGCATGCGCTCGACGGCGCCTTCCGCGCGCAAGCTGGCTTTGGGAAAGGCAAGCGCTGATTCCTCCATCACGGCGTTTAAATGCGCGCACGCCTCCAGCCGCGCGCTGGCGATGGCCACGCCCGCCTCGGCCATCTTGCGCTCCAGCGCAGCTACCCAGGCAGGATCGTAGCTCCGCTGACTCAGTAGCCGGTTGCGCTCGCGCATGGCGTATTCATAGGCGCTAACGCGCGTGGCATGCGCAGGCTCGAAGCCGTACACCAGCCGGTCGAGAAAGCGCCTGCGCGCCGAGCCGCTGTCATTGAACAGCTGATCCATCTGCGGCGTGAGCCATGCCACCGCCATGTGCTCCGCCAGCTCCGCTATTGCCCGCACCGGCTTGCCGTCGATCCGCGCCACGCGCTTGTCGCTGTCTTCCGCCACAGAAACGTCGCGCCCGGTGCCGATCCGCACCTCTCCCAGCACGCCTTCCACCACCGCGCTTAAACCCCAGGGCTGGCCGCTGCCCGCCGCGTCCACCTCCGCCACCTTAGCGCGGCGCAAGCCTCTTCCCGGAATCAGGAACGATACGGCCTCCAGCAGATTGGTTTTCCCCGCCCCGTTATGCCCCGTGAGCACAATCGGCTGCGGCTCCAGCGACAGGCGGGCATGCGCGTAGTTGCGGAAATGGGAAAGCGTGAGCGAACGGACGGAGAGGATGGCGGACATAGATCAAGCCATCGGTATCAGCTTTTCAGCGAAAAGAGAGAAGTTTTTTCAAAGAGCCTTAGCTTAACCCGGCGACGGCGTCATGGCGGCGGCGACGCCCGCATCGCGGTCGTCATTGGCGTAGCGCAAGAATTGCTCAGTCTTGCTCTCCCGCTTCGCCGAAAGCTTCGCCTCCAGCTCCCTGGCCTGTTCGGGCGTGACGGTATACTCCTGCGCATGCCCTTTGCCATGAGCATGGCCGCGCTGGTGATGCTCGGCATATTCTCTTGCTTCCGCGTACTCTTTCGCCAGGCGTTCTTTGCCTATGTCACCGCCCATGATCGCACCAGTAATCATTCCGCCAAAGCTGCCCAAGGCAGCCATGCCTTGAATAGCCAGCTCTGATCCGCCCAATGCAATCCCACCGATCAGCCCGCCGATCAACACACCTGCCATCGATCCGAGACCGGCGCCGATGATAGTGGTCTGATTGAGTGCGGTTGCGGGTTCGACGGTTTTCCCGTGCTGCCGATCCCGCTCCATTTTTTCTTTGCCGATATAAGCACCGATTGCCGCTCCGGGCAAGTTACCCAGCATGAAGCCTACCGCTGCTTCGCGGTTCCAGTATGTCGGCTCTTTATCCGAAGGGACGATGTAGGTTTTCCCGTCTTCGCTGGAATGCTTCTCCACCATACTCGCCTCAATTCTGCCAAAATATTGTTAATGTGTAAAAACATAACATCCTTGGCCGGAAAGTTATGTGAAGCTTCCATGACACTTTATTATTTGCCTTCCGGCAACGTTCCCGCGCCCCTAAGCTACCGCAAGGATGGGGCGCCGTTAAGCGCTTGAAAATAATCAATATCTAAAATGTCCATTTTGTCCCCTGATGGAGAAGGAGTATACAGGTTAATCAACAGCTTAAATGCTATCTCCGGCGTAGAGGGGACAGGGGTCAGACACCTGCTCCGTCAAACCCGCATCGGCATGATGACATAGAGCGAGCCGACATCCGCCGTATCGCGCACCAATACCGGCGAGGAGGCGTCGCCGAACAGGAACTGCGCCGTTTCGCCTTCGATCTGCCCCATCAT
>CAYMDD010000157.1:977-1509 GCA_964389045.1 uncultured Rickettsiales bacterium | reverse complement strand
CGAGAGTTGAAGCCGATTTCCAGCGGCTCCGCCCCGTAAGTCACTTCCATCTCCTCGGTGGCGCTGCCCGCCTCCTGCGAGCTGGCGGCAAGGCTCAAGGCGCCCTTGCCCAGCTTCAGCTTCACCGCGCGGGTGCGCTCGGAGGAGATGACCGACACGCGGTCTACCCCTTGGGTGAAGCGCATGCAGTCGAGTTCGAGCATGTGCACGTTATTGGCAGGGATCACGCGTTCGTAATCGGGGAAATTGCCGTCGATCAGCTTGGACACCAGCACGGCGTCTCCGACCTTGAAGCGGATTTTGCTGTCGGAGATGCCGATGGCCACTTCCTCCTCGCCGCCCTCCAGGAGTTTGCGCAATTCCTGCACCGCTTTCCGGGGGACGATCACGCCTGGCATGCCGGAAGCGCCCGCGGGCAGCGCCACTTCCACCCGCGCCAGGCGGTGGCCGTCGGTGGCTGCCGTCCGCAGCACTTCGCCGGATGCGCCCGTCGCCGTGTGCAGATAAATGCCGTTCAAGTAATAGCGCGTTT
>CAYMDD010000157.1:0-967 GCA_964389045.1 uncultured Rickettsiales bacterium | reverse complement strand
CGCGTTTCTTCCGTAGACATCGCATAGGCGGGCTTCTGAAGGAGCGCCGAGCATTCGGGCGAAGACAGGCGGAACGCGGTGGGGAATTCGCCCTCCTCGGTCATGGGAAACTCCTCCACGGGCAGCGAAGGCAGGGTGAACTTCGACGCGCCGGAGGAAACCGATATCCGGCCTGCGCCTTGCGCGCTTAGACTCACCGGCGCGCCGTCGGCGAGCTTGCGCACGATATCGTAGAGCGTGTGCGCGGGCAGCGTGGTGGAGCCGGGCGCCGACACGTGCGCGGGGATTTTTTCGGATAGGCTTAAATCCATATCCGTCGCCGTCAGCGTCAGCATGTCCTGCGAAGCCTCCAGCTTCACATTGGCAAGCGCAGGGATGGTGCCGCGCTTTTCCACTACGCTTTGCACGTGGCTTAAAGCTTTGATGAAAGGCGTGCGCTCTAAGGTAATCTGCATGGTCTTCGATGATCCAATGAAAAATGATGCAACAAACGATAATTAGAAAATTTTTTGACGAAAGGCAAACAACAACCTCATCGCATATGCTGCTTACCGCTTCACCCCTGCACCATGCGGCTTAAAGATTCAATCTCCGCGCCGAACTCGCTGTCCAGCGCGATCAGCTCCTCGATCTTCTTCACCGCATGCATCACGGTGGTGTGATCCTTCCCCCCGAAGCGCCTGCCGATTTCCGGCAATGACTTGGAGGTCAGGCGCTTGGAAAGGTACATCGCCACCTGCCGCGGCCTCGCCACCGCGCGCGAGCGGCGGGCGGAGTGCATGTCGGAGACTTTGACGTTGTAATGCGCGGCCACGTGCTTCTGGATATCCTCGATGGTGACTCTTCTGTCGTTCGAACGCAGCAAATCGCGCAGCACATCTTGGGTGGATTCCAGCGTGATCGGCCTGCCCACCAGGGTCGCATGCGCCACCACGCGGTTCAGCGCCCCTTCCAACTCGCGCACGTT
>CAYMDD010000156.1:993-4767 GCA_964389045.1 uncultured Rickettsiales bacterium | reverse complement strand
CATCTACCGCATCAGCCTGCGCACCGGCCAGCCGCCGGAAGGGCAGGCGCCGTTTTTGGAGAAAGCCACGCCGCTTACCCCTTCCCCGGAAGGGCTGCATGTGATGATGCGCTCCGTGCTCTTGAAAACCCGTCCCGACATCCGCAAGGCCGAGCGCGAGCTGGCGTCATCATCGGCGCGCATCGGCGTGTCGGAGGCGGAGCTGTACCCGAATCTCTCCATCGGCGGCAGTACGGGTTTCAACGCGCTGACGTTTGGCGACGTGATTTCCGGCGGGGGCTTCAATTATATCTTCGGCCCGCTGCTGAACTGGGCGCTTTTCACCGGCGGCAGGCAGACGGCGCTGGTGGAAGCCGCCCGCGCCGATATGGAAGGCGCGGGCGCCCGCTATGAGCAGACCGTGCTGGCGGCGCTGGCGGAAGTGGAAACCGCGCTTACCCGCTACGACAAGGAATGGGACCGGCTGGAGATGCTACAGGCGGCGGAGGAAACGCGCATGCAGAGCTTCGACATCGCGCGCGAGCTGTACGAGGCGGGGGAGGAGAATTTCCTGATGATCCTGGACGCCCAGCGCGCCCTCATCCAAAGCCGCAACGCCATCTCCGAAAGCCAGACGCAGCTGCTGCTGTACTACACGGATATCTACCGTTCTTTAGGCGGCGGCTGGGCGGCGCTGGAACGCGCGGAGAAGCTCGCGGCAGCGGAGGAGTAGAAGCTAAAAACCTCGCAATTTGTATGGTCATCTCCGCTTGCCTTTTTATTTACTATGTAGAAAATAGTCTACAAACTGGAAAGGATATAAAATGAAAACCACATTTCGTGAAAGTTTCCTTGAATCATGCCGAGAAACACGAAAAGAACTCACATTGCTTTTGGAGCTAATTACCAATGGTAAATGCAGGGTGTTTACACGGCGAGGCACTGTAGTAGATTATAGTGAAAATAAATATTGGGAAGCTGAATATAAGCGCCAAGTGCAGGAATTAGATGAAATTCTAGCTTCTGCTTAATTTTTTATTTTGAAAGCGTAATTATCTAAGATTCCGCCTCTCCCCCTGAGGGAGAGGCAACGGAGCTTAAGGTGCAAAGCACCTTTAGCGCAGTGGTGAGGGGTTAGACTATGGCGGATGTTACCCCTTACCAGCTTTCTGACCTTCGCTTATGCGAAGCTAAGAGAGCTTGCCTCTCCCTTAAAGGAAGAAGAAGACCGCCGGCGTATTACACCGGCGGCAGCGTGGTGAACACGTCGAAATTGCTTGCGGTTAAGCTGGAAAGATGCGTGTCCAGAATGGTGACGTGGTTGCCCTGGCCTAGATCCACCACCACGTTCGCGCCGGACTGCACGGCATGGGAGAGAATGTCCCTGCCGCTTTCGATACCGGTGCCGTTGGCGTGGCGCTCGACGAGGATTTTGTCGTACTTGATATCGAAATCATCCACCACGTCGTTGCCGCTGTCGTGGCGGAAGACGAACCTGTCGCTGTTGGCAAAGACGGATGCCGGGCCGTTGCCGCCGAACAGGAAGTCATCGCCCTTGCCGGAAATCAGCGTGTCGCTGCCGAAGCCGGCTTTGAGCGTCGCGCCCTTGTCGCTTGCCATCAGGTAATCCTTATAGCTGGCATTGTAGGCCGCCATCTTTTCGCCCGCGCCGTTGACGAAAATGCCGTTTGAGAACGTGCCGTCATTGCCGTTCGCATTGCCGAACAGCACCAGGTTTTCCTTGGCGTTCAAATCGCCCTGGCGGTAGGAGATCATGCCGAACTGCACCCTGCCCAGCAGCGCGTCGGCATCCGCCAGCGGGGTGCTGCCGAGCATTTTCGGCAGGTAGTACGATTTGCTGGTCATGTTCTCGATATAGTAGATATTTCCTTGGTCGCGCCCGCCGTGGAAATCGAGGTTGGTGTCGGTGTCGGTGACGTGGAAGTTGTTGAAGCCGTTGCCGCCCAGCATCTGCGCGGTCACTGAATGGCGCAGTCCGTAGAAGGAGAGATCGGTGAAATCGCTGTAATAGGTCTTGTCGTATTCCAGCCCGTAGCCGTTGCCGCCGCTGCCTTTGTTATGCGTGCCGTCCACGCTTAAGTTATTGCCGTACATCTGCAGATTGCCGGAGAAGAAAAACCCGCTGCTGCCGATATCCTTCATGCCGATGTTTTCGACATTGGCCTGGTTGGTGCCGGAGATGACCAGCGCGCGGTGGTGACCGTAGACCAGCTCGCCTTTGCCCACGCCGTCATAGGCTGCGTAGCCGCCGTAGAAATTATACTGAATCGTATCCTTGATGGTATCGAGCGAGAGCTTAAGCGGGTTGTGCAGGTGTTTTTCATGGATGTTATAAGTGATAGAGAAGTCGCGCACCGTCACATTTTCCAGCAGGTCAACCTTATAGACTTTTACGCTGGAGAGGTTCTCCTTGGCATTCAGCATATTGCTGCCGAAGGCAAGCCCATGCTTAAGCTCAATCCTATCGCCGTGAATGGCGGAGATTTCGGCCAGCGTGCTGAACTCGTCCTTGCCATCGGTGGTGCTGGTGGTGCCTTGCTTATAGACCATGATATGGTCGCCTGCCTTCAGCCCTTCGAGCGAGCCGTTGATATGAAGCGCGCGGTCGCCCAGCGCAAAACCTTCGGAAGCGCTGCCGATCAGGTTGGACTCGGCGGGGGTGATCGAGCCGTTGCTGGTGCCGGTGCTGGTCGATACGTTCGGGCCTTGGATCTGGATGAGGTTGTCGATCATCCCGTCGGCGAAATCGGCCACGATGGTGGTTTTGCCTTCGCCCATGCCCGCCACGGTGATATTGCCGCGCTGGATCAGCAGCTGTTCGGTGAAGTGGAACCTGCCTTCGGCGAACTGGAGGATAAGGTGCGTGCTTTCGGGTACGCTTGCGATCAGCGCCTTGATTTCGGCCACGGTGATGCCCGGATGGATCACAATCGTTTCGCCGGTTGCATCGTGCGGGTCATCCTTGGGCCGCGTGCGCCCCACGTAATCTTCGCCGCGGAAATGGTTGGTGTCCGCGCCGCCGAAATCATTGTGAAGATTCACCGGCGCGGGAGGCGCCGCAGGCGCAGGCGCAGGCTGCTCGGCGGGCGGGGAGGGCTGCGGCGGCTGTTGAGCCTGCGGCATATTATTGGCCTCGGCAGGAACGTCGATATGCAGCTTGCCGTTCCAGTGCATCTTGGTCATGCCGGTGAAGGTTTCGCCCTTT
Source organism: uncultured Rickettsiales bacterium (assembly GCA_964389045.1). GTDB lineage: Bacteria > Pseudomonadota > Alphaproteobacteria > Rickettsiales > SXRF01 > CAYMDD01. Next base: position 1,562 of record CAYMDD010000156.1, on the reverse strand, counting down.
GCGTTGGTCTGCTGCGCAGTGCCGAGGTCGAGCGTATGGCCGTCCACGCTGATCTTGTTGATGTCCACGCGGCGGGGGCCGTTATCCGTGTTGTAGACGACTTCGATGGACTTCACCTGGCCGTAATTGCCCTCGAGCGTGACGGTTTCCTTCTGTTTCAAATCCACGCGCGACTGGATGGCATGGCCGGCCAGCGCTTTCTGGCCGTTAATGTAGATATCGACCGACGGCGCGCCGTTGCCGTGGACGGCGGCCAGATCGATCTTCACCGTATGGTAAGAGCTGTCGCCGGGGTTGGGAGCGCGCTGCTCCGCCTGCTGCTGCTGCCGGGCCGCTTCCGCTTTGGCGGCGGCTATCGCCGGGGCGAATGCGGCTGCGCCGAGGGTGTAGCTGCCGTTCCAGTGCATCTTGTTCTGGCCGGCGTAGACCTTGCCGTTGCTTGCGGTGTAGGTGCCGCTTCCCACCGCGACGGCTTGATTGTTGAGGCTGACCGATTGCACATCCACCCGTTCGGCGCCGGTATCGTTCTTTTGGACGATTTTTACATCAGTTAAATCCGCAAAATCACC
>CAYMDD010000156.1:0-983 GCA_964389045.1 uncultured Rickettsiales bacterium | reverse complement strand
ACTGCTTCTGGCTTAAGCCCGCTTTCACATTAAAATCGCTGACAACTTTTTTACCACCGACGTAAATATCGACAAGCGGGAAATTTTTGCCCTTTACCCCGGAAAGCGCGATTTTGAGGACGTCCGACCCGGCGGAGACTGTGTAAACGTTTGCCATTTAAATACCTCACGAAAGAACTGCTTGGTATTAAAGTAACAAACAACCATTAACTGCTTTTAAAGAATGAGTAATATTTGTTTAACATGATAAGTAAAATTAACCGCTTATTTATTTATGAAAAAAATTCTATTAGTTTTCGCTGGATAAGAAACTATATCGCTATCGAGAAACCGTGTAAGCTACCAGTATAGCGTACGCTTCGGTAAGGTTTAAAAAAATTCTTGAAAAAAATTTTTAATTATCCCGAATGATAAACCTCCGGCTCTACCGGAGGACTCACGGAGTTTTACAATTACGGAAGATCTCCTAAACATGTTCGACCGCTCGAAGCATGGCAAGAAGATCTTCCATGACCACGGTGCCGAACTATCTGAACCATAGCACGTGGGAATGCAAGTACCACGTTGTTTTTACTCCAAAGTACCGCAAGAAAGTGTTTTACGGGATGATCCGTAAGGAGCTAAGAGACGTGTTTCACCGACTGACGAAGCAGAAGGAAAGCGTGATTGAGGAGGGGCATCCGATGCCTGATCGCGTGCATATGCTTATCTCCATTCCGCCTAAACATTCTGTGGCGGAGATATTGGGCTTTCTCAAAGGGAGGAGTTCGATATGGACTGCGCAGAACATTGCCAATAAACACCGCAATTTCGTTGGCCATAAGTTCTGGGCGAGGGGGTATTTTGTCTCCACCGTAGGAGCAGATGAGCGAACCATCCGCAACTACATCCGGAATCAGGAGTCAGAAGATAAACGACTCGATGACCTCTCCCTGTTTAACAGGGCTTAAAGTAACCCAAACCACTTCGAGCGGTTCCTAAAC
>CAYMDD010000155.1:1604-4796 GCA_964389045.1 uncultured Rickettsiales bacterium | reverse complement strand
TCTGCTCGCACATGATCTCCGGCAGGTCTTCGTAAGATTGCACCTTGGTGTAGAACGGGTGGAGCTTATCCACCGGCACGGCCAGGATTTTCTCGTCTCCGCCGGATTCGTCTTCCATCAGCAGCGCGCCGATGGGCCGGCAGCGGATTACCGAGCCTGCCACCACCGGAATCTCGCCCACCACCATCACGTCGCACGGGTCGCCGTCGTCGGAAAGGGTGTGGGGCATGAAGCCGTAATTGCAGGGATAGACCATGGAGGTATGCAAGAAACGGTCGACGAACAATGCGCCGGAGGCTTTATCCAGCTCGTACTTCACCGGATATCCGCCTTTGGGGATCTCGATGACAACGTTGATGTCCTTCGGCGGGTTTTTACCGGTGGGGATTTTGGTGATATCCATAGGTTGTGCGCCTTTCATTGACAAAGAGTACGCCCTTTCCATGCCATTCCGGGCGCGTGCTTGCAAGGGTTAAGTTTACGCTTCGTTTATTCCAAGCAAGTCTCCAAGTCTCGATTTTTTATAAAGGAATCAAGCATTATACAATGCATGTTTCAGGATATGAGCAACACGGTTTATACGGAGGAAGCCTGCCGACAATCGGCGGAACATGCCCAGCTCCGCTACGTGCGCGATACCGAGCCGGGCATCCAGCGCAAGCGCGCCGGCAAGGGTTTCCGCTATTTCAGCCCAAGCGGCGAGCGGATTACCTCCGAAAAGGTGCTGAACCGCATCCATGCGCTGGCAATCCCCCCGGCTTATACGCAGGTGTGGATCTGTTCCGATGAGCGTGGGCATCTCCAGGCTACCGGCAGAGACACGCGTCGCCGCAAGCAATACCGCTACCATCCGAAATGGGAGCAGGTACGCGCGGAGACGAAATTTCACCAGATGCGCGAGTTCGCGGAAGCCTTGCCCGCCATCCGCGCGCGGACGGATGAGGATATTGCCAGAAGAGAGTTGAGCCGCGAGCGTGTCCTGGCTACCGTGGTTCAATTGATGGATCAATGCCTGATCCGCGTCGGCAATGCCCAATACGCCGCCGAAAACCAGACCTACGGCATCACCACGCTGCGCAAAAAACACGTGGACGTCGAAGGCCGTTGCGTCACGTTCGAGTTCACCGGCAAAAGCGGCAAGCCGTGGAATTTAAGCCTGTGCGACCGGCGGATTGCCAGCACCATCCGCAAGTGCGAGGAAATTCCCGGATATGAGCTGTTTAAATATATAGACGCGGAAGGGGTTAAGCGGAGCGTCACGTCCGAAGACGTAAACGCCTATATCCGCGAAGTCACGGGCAGGCCGTTCACCGCTAAGGATTTCCGCACCCATGCCGCCACGCGCATGGCCATCGCGCATTTCAGCGCGCTGCCCGCGTCGGAGAACGCGCGCGAGCAGGGACGCCGCATTAATAAAGCCATCCGTGAAATCGCTTCCACCCTCGGCCATACGCCTGCGGTCTGCCGCGAATGCTACATCCACCCGCGCGTGTTCGAGGTGCAGATGGAGGGCAAGCTCGGCGAATGGTACGCCAATCTCAGCGATGAGCAGCGCCTGAATCTCGTGAGGTATTTTCTTCAGTAAATACGGCGGTCGGCGGTGGCGGGTTCACCGAATCTGCATTATATAATGCCGTATGTTCTCCTTATCCGCAGACGATGCATTCAGCCTTTCGCCCGAGATGGAGCGCGCGTTCCAGGCGGTCGAGCATGGGCGCGGCAATGTCTTCGTCACCGGCCAGGCGGGCACGGGCAAATCCACCTTCCTGCGCCATCTCTGCCGAAATACGAAGAAAAACTATGCCGTGCTCGCGCCCACCGGCGTGGCTGCGCTGAACGTGAGCGGGCAAACTGTGCATTCCTTTTTCCGCTTCCCCTCCCGCTTCGTGGATAGGCGCGCCGTCCGCCGTGACCGCAGGCGCACGCTGGACGCGCTGGAGTTGCTCATTATCGATGAGATTTCCATGGTGCGCGCCGAGGTCTTCGACGCCATCGACGCTTATCTGCGCCTGAATACCGCAAACAGAGCGGAGCCGTTCGGCGGCGTCAAGCTCTGCATCATCGGCGATCTGCTCCAGCTGCCGCCGGTCATCTCCGCGCATGAGGCCGAATTTTTCAAGCAGTATTACGAATCCCCCTATTTCTTCGATACGGAAAGCTACCGCCAGGGCAATTTCCGCGTCATCGAATTCACCCATGTCTACCGCCAGCAGGATGCCCATTTTTGCAACCTTCTTGGCCGCATCCGTGCAGGCGAGGCGGATGCGGAGCTGCTCTCCGCGCTGAATGCCCGCGTCGATGCAGCCACCACTCCGAAGCAGGGAGATGTGGTGCTCACCGCCACGAACGCCGCTGCCGACAGCGTGAACAACGCGCGACTTTCGATGCTGGAAGGGACGCTCCACCGCTATGTCGGCGCTTTCAGCGGCGAATTCGCGCGCGAATCCTACCGCCTGCCCGCGCCGGAAGTGCTTTCCTTGAAAAGCGGCGCGCAGGTGATGTTCACTCGCAACGACAACAAGGGCGGGAATTACGTGAACGGCACGCTGGGGATCGTCCTCAGTCTGGCGGAAGACCGCATCACGGTGAAAACGCAAAACGGCACCATCACGGTGAAGCCGGAGAAATGGGAAACTTTTTCCTACGAGTTCGATGCGGACGAGGGGAAAATCGTGCAGAAAATTAAAGGCAGTTTCGCGCAATATCCTCTCATCCCCGCCTGGGCGGTTACCATCCATAAGGCGCAGGGTAAAACCCTTGATTCCGCCTTCATCGATTTAGGCCGTGGCGCGTTTGCGCCCGGCCAGCTTTACGTGGCCTTAAGCCGCTGTCGAACGCTGGGAGGCATCACGCTGCGCCGCCGCGTCTACCCCTCCGACATCAGGGCCGATGCGCGTGTGCACGCCTTTTTAGAAGGCATACATAGCTATGTTCCCAATACACTTCGCCCCAGGCAGGCGGAGATGTTTTGAATGCGTTTTTTGATTTCTGTTGCAAATTTCAAGCGTCAAAACGCATCTATTTTGTAAGCAGCTGATTGTAAGGAATAAAACCCCACGCTTCATTTCCGGAAAACATCAATTATCGCTTGGTTTTCCTGCATGGTTATGCTATACAGAAACAACAGGAAAACAGCGGCTTCCCTACCGCTCTTGCACCGGATCATGACCGGAGACTAATGCGCCGTATTCA
>CAYMDD010000155.1:0-1594 GCA_964389045.1 uncultured Rickettsiales bacterium | reverse complement strand
CCGTATTCACGCGCAAAATGCATAGAGATTTTCCTACGTGCTAAAACGAATCTTCAACCGATCCACTTTAAAAATTCCGTATGCGGCCTGCCGCAGCCTGTGCGCTGCCGTCTGCATTTTTAGAAAGAAAAAACCGATGGAACCACAAGCCACTCCCTGGCCGAAGGGATTCGACCTTGGCTTCCGCGCATTCGGCCTGCGCGCGGACGCGGAAAGCCTCTTCGACCTCGCCCGCCTCAAGGCGGAAGGCGTGGAAGGCATCGAAGCCGATATTAAGCTAGCGCGCGATTATTTAAACGCCGCGCTCGGCTGCATCGGTGAAATTCACAACCAAAGGAAAGACAGCGAATCATTATGAAGATAGAAACACACCGCATACCCAATCCGAAACCCGTGTCCAACAGTAACATGGTGCTGTGGAATGCCGTTTCCGAAACCGACCCGGCGATGACGCGGCGCGTCAACCAGCGCGGCGGCTTCACCGCCATCGACAGCTATTACCAGATCCGCAGAGCAACCGAACTGTTCGGACCTCTCGGCCAAGGCTGGGGCTACGATGCCGAGTTTAAGTTCGAGCAGAACCTGGCCATTGCCATCGTGAGCATCTGGTATACCTGGAACGGCAAGAAATCTGAGCCGTTCACCGTTTGCGCCACCAATCAGCTGATCACGCACGACAAGTCCGGCACCCGCCAGCATGTCGATGAGGACGCGGCCAAGAAGGCGCTGACGGATGCGCTGACCAAGGGGCTTTCGTACCTCGGCTTCAGCTCCGACGTGTTCATGGGCAAGTTCGACGATAACCGCTATGTCGAGAGCTTGAACCAGCGTTTGCGAGGAGAGGAGCAGCAGGAAGAGCTGCGCCAGGAAATCCTCTCCATTGAGGATGAGATGCAGCTGGCCATCGAGGCCATTGAGGATGAGGCGAGCTACCGCCGCGCCCGGGAGCAGCTCATCCCGATGTTTCTGCGCCTGAAAGTCATCGCCCCGAAAGTGGCGGTGAGCTACGAAAGCGCGATGATGCAGCTGAAGCGGAAATTCACTGCCGCCGGTGGCACATCGGCGGTTGCCGCCGCGCCTGCCATGACGGAGGAATCGATCGTGGTGGAGCACGCCCCCGCCGCACCGAAAAGGCGCAAATCCGCAATCTCTTCGCAAACGGAAGCCGCACCGGAAACGACGCACTGAAGTTCCTTAAAAAATTGCACCGCCTTGGTTATCAAGGCGGCTTTTTTTTGGGTAATCACAGCCTAAAGCAGGGGTAACGGCGGGCGTGTAAGCTGCTTGGCAAAGCATAGAATCTCTAATCCCTATATCTTGAAAACAGGGTGTAAAACGAAGCTGGAATTATATCTAAGGTTGCGCTATGGATAGTTCGCTTTTTCTGCGAAGGACATCCATGACGCTTTTCCATCGCACTATCACCCCTAGGCAGGTTGCGGCCATCGGGCTTACGCTGCTTACGCTGCTGATCGCGCTGCAAGTGCATTTTTACCTGCGTCAGAAATTGCAAACCGAGAATACGCAGCAATGGGTCGATCATAGCTATATCGTTATTAACGAAATCGAAAATCTTTTCTCCAAGGTCAAGGAC
>CAYMDD010000154.1:0-4842 GCA_964389045.1 uncultured Rickettsiales bacterium | reverse complement strand
CTGGCGGCGCTTTAACTTCCGGCTGAACGGGCGCAGGTGGCGCGTCGCCCGCCACCAAGCCCAATGCTTTGGCCGGCGTCGGCAGGCCGGAAGCATAGGCGATGCGCACCAGCGCCATTTCGGCGGCGCTCAAGGGCGAAGGCGCGAGCCTGGTTTCCTGCACGGCTTTAAGCAGCATCTGCCACAGGCGCGCAAGTACGGGCATGGTGAGTTGGCCGGCTAACTCTTTGGCCGATTCACGCTCATGCGCAGCGAAGGCCGGATCGTTGCTTGCGCTTTCCGCCAGCTTCACGCGGGTGATGAAATGGACGAATTCCAGCATGTCCTGCAACAGCTGCAGCGGGTCGGCGCCCTCCCCATGAAGCGCGCGGAAGCGCTCCAGACAATCCAGCGCCTCGCCTGACACCAGCGCGCGCAGGACGTCGATGGTCGCCGCGCGGTCGGCCAGCCCCAGCATGGCGCGCACTTCCCCGGCGGAAACCGCCTTCCCCTCCCCGCCGTGGGCGATGGCGCGGTCAAGCAGCGAAAGCCCATCCCGCACCGAGCCTTCGGCGGCGATGGCAAGCAGCGTCAGCGCCTCGTCCTCGAGCGCAGCACCCTCCCTGGCGGCGATATTTTTCAGATGGGCGGCCAGGCTCTCCGTATCGAGCCGCTTCAAATCAAAGCGCTGGCAGCGGGAGAGGATGGTGACGGGGATCTTGCGCGATTCGGTGGTGGCGAAGACGAATTTCACATGCGGCGGCGGCTCCTCCAGCGTTTTGAGGAGCGCATTGAATGCCGACGTGGAGAGCATGTGCACTTCGTCGATGATATAAATCTTGGTGCGGGCGGAGGCGGGGAGATACCGCACCGTTTCGATCAGGTCGCGGATGTCGTTGACCCCGGTGTGGCTGGCGGCGTCCATCTCGATCACGTCGGGGTGCCTGCCCTCCTCCACCATCCTGCAATGCACGCACACGCCGCAGATGTCGGTGGTGGCGGCGCCGTTGCCATCCGCACCCACGCAGTTGAGCGCGCGGGCGATGATGCGGGCGGTGGTGGTTTTGCCGATACCGCGGATGCCGGTAAGGAGAAAAGCATGCGCCACGCGGTTTAAGCGAATGGCGTTGGAGAGCGTCCGCACCAGCGCCTCCTGGCCGACCAGGTCGGCGAAGTTTTGAGGCCGGTATTTGCGGGCGAGAACGCGGTATTCCATGCGGTTTGCTAGGTTGCTTAGTTGCTAGGTTTCTTGGTTTGGGCCATTACCGAGAAACCTAGCAACCTAGAAACTCAGAAACCCAATGACTGACGGCGACCCGGCGCGCCTGCTTACGGCTGCTTCCTCTCGGACCTGACCGGATTGGGCAGGGCAAACCGCCCGCCGCCAGCCGGGATGGAATATGGCGGATGCAAGAGAGGGTTTCAAGGTTTAACGCTGTATCAGGGAAAAAACAGCGCCCCGAAAAGGTTTTAAGCCTGTCTCGGGGCGCTGCAGTTAGAGAATCCTCCAGGTGAGGCCTTCTCTCTTCAGGATATCAAGCCCACCGGCATCCGTCGTGACCAGCCAGGGTCCGGGCATGGCCTGAACCGTGTCGAGAAACGACTTGAGCGATTGCGCCGGATGGAATCCGGCTTCGAACTGCGGATTCGCTGCGAGCGGGCGCAGCATGGCGTCGAGGGCTTCGAAGTCGCCGAGTCCCGCTTTATGGAACAGGGCGTACCACTTGCCTCCCTCGACAAGCGACTGCACCAGCGTGACCGTTCTTAAGTCGGAGTCGTAGAGAATCTGCAGCAGTCTCCGTGCGGCTTCACTGTTCACCTCCACGATAAAGTGCGGTGACGACATGGCCTGCTCCCTCGGGAGTCGCGGCGCGGTCAGCGCTTTGCTGACATCTGCCGCAAACGCTGACCCTAAACCATGCTCCGCATGAACAATCATGCGAAGAACACATGGTCAGGAGTCGTTATGCAGGGTATTATGTTAAGAAGAAAATAACAAGAACCAATGCAGGCGAAAACGAACAGCACCCCGATGGCCGGAGCCTATCGGGGTGCTGTCTGCTGCTACGCGTTCAGGATCGGGGTATAGACCCCGGCCTGCCGCATGTAGTGGAGCAAGACGTCATTGACGTTGATGGGGCACTCCTTCGTGCCCGAATCGATGGCATCCTCGAGGCGACGGATGTACCCGTTGAGGTCCACCAGCTCGGTTCCGTTGTAGGCCTTCTCGCCACAGCGAGCGGCCTCGATGAGGATTGCCAGAACGTCGGTCGCGTCCATCAAGACACACGTATTCTGCATCTGACTTGCCTCCCTGAGGGCGGCACGGTCAGCATCCTGCTGACACGCTGCCGCAAGAGCCGACCCGAACCGTGTCCGGTGTGACCGTATCACACAAGAAATAGCACGGTAGGATCGCTTATGATTTTAGCAGAAAGGGAAGGATTATCAACGGCAAATTCGGCTTAAAACATTCCCGTTATCCAACCGGATAAGTCGCTAACCCAGCCGGAAACCATATGGAAAGCCAGCACGATCAGCTTGAACATGAAGATAGCACTTCCCGCCACAAAGGCGAGGCCTGCCGCGGCCAAGGCGCCGTCACCCTCCAAAATCGCCAGCGCCAGCACCACGATGCCGATGCTGGGAAGGAAATTGCCGCCGGGAATGGGGAGCGAGAGAATCGCCGCGAGCAAGGCGATTACCACTCCTATTAGTTGCTCACTCCAACGGTTTGCCAACCACTTAAGCCTGGGTTTTAGGTATTTTTCGAGCCATTCCACGGCGGGAATCGACTTTTCCAGCGTCTTTTTCAGCACGTCCTCGGAAATTTCCTTTTGCGCCACGGATTCAGGCAGCCAGATGGATCTGCGCCCCAGCGCCATCTGGGCGGCGATCAGCAGGATCGGCACGCCGACAAGCGTGGAGAAGCCCGGAATGGCGCCCGCCACTAGGCCGGGGAGCGAAAAAAAGAGAATCGCCAGGGCGAATGCGCGGTCGCCCATGAGCGAGGTGAATTTACCGATAGTAACGCTTTTTTCATCGCAGCGCGCAAGAATCTGCTTCATTATTTCGCTGGTGCGCTGGCCATGCTGGGTCATGGGCCTTATGGTAACGTCAAGGCCAAGAAAAGCGCAAACAAAATATCGCCCGCCCCCGCCGCCTTCAAAATCACGCTTGAGAAGAGGCTTGATTCTGTTATCCTGCCTTTCAAAGAACCCTTCAGCCATTCCAACCGCCCACTTTATGGCCAGCCGCACCCTCCGCCGTTCGCGCGATTTCACACGCCATCCGTTCAGGCAGCTATCCGGTTTTTTTCTTTTCCTCTTCGCTTTTTACGTACTGGTCAGCCTGTTCAGCTACCACCAGGCCGACCCCTCCCTTAACCGCGCCACGGCGCTAGCTCCTGCCAATGCGGGCGGGTATTTTGGCGCGCTGCTGGCGGATTTCCTGCTGCAAACGCTGGGCTTCGCCAGCTGCCTTTTCATCATCGTACCGCTGGCCTGGGGCTGGCGGATGGCAGCAGGGGGGAAGGTTGATTTCATCTGGCTGCGCTTGAGCGTGCTGCTTTTCGCGCTGACGCTCTTCTCCGCGCTGCTCTCCATGGTGGAAGCGCCCCTAAGCTGGCCGATCGCCTCTGGCCTGGGCGGCTCCATCGGCGCGATTGTGCACGACGGGTTCAAGCACCTCTTCCAGAACGCGCTGTTCGTGCTGGCGGTGTTTGCGATGGCGGCGTTTTCCCTGGCGCTCGCCTTTGGCATGTCTTTGAGCGAATGGAGAAGCGTAGCGGGATACGCGGTGCGCGGCGTGCAGGCGGCTGTCGCGGCGCTTCGGGGATTTTTCACGCGGCGGGAGCATGAAGCGCTTTACGAGGAAGACGCGCAGCCATCGCGTTTGCAGAGGGTTTTAGGCTTCTTCAGCGAGCGCCTGCCATTCCGGGGGAGGCAGGCGGAGGAGGAAGAGGAGGAATACGCGCAGGAAGAAGACATGGAAGAAGATGCGCCCGCGCCACGAACGGAAAGGCAGGCGGCAGTGCGGAGGGCCAAGCCGCCCGCGGCGAAAGCGCCTGCCAGCCGTGCGCAATCGTCCCTGGTGCTGGCGGGCGATTTTACGCTGCCACCCGTTTCACTGCTGGCAAGCCCGCCCCGTGCCAAGAAATCCGCTTTAAGCGAATCGGCGCTCACCCAGAACGCCAAACTCCTGGAAACGGTGCTACAGGATTTCGGCGTGCACGGCAAAATCACCGAAATCCGCCCCGGCCCGGTGGTGACGCTTTACGAGCTGGAACCGGCGGCAGGCACCAAATCCAGCCGCGTCATCGGGCTTTCGGACGATATCGCCCGGTCGATGAGCGCCGTTTCCGCGCGCATCGCCGTGATTCCGGGCAGGAACGCCATCGGCATCGAGCTGCCGAACGCCACGCGGGAGACGGTTTATTTCCGCGAGATGCTTGAATCGGAGGCGTTCGAGGCGTCCGAGGCGCGGCTTCCCCTGGCGCTGGGCAAGGATATCGGCGGCGCGCCCATCGTGGTGGATCTGGCGAAGATGCCGCATCTGCTGGTGGCGGGCACCACCGGATCGGGCAAGTCGGTTGCCGTCAACACCATGATTACCTCGCTGGTCTACCGCCTGAACCCGGATGAGTGCAAATTCATCATGATCGACCCCAAGATGCTGGAGCTTTCGATCTATGACGGCATCCCTCACCTGCTCTCGCCGGTCGTCACCGAACCGGGCAAGGCGGTGGTGGCGCTTAAATGGACGGTGAAGGAAATGGAAAACCGCTACCGGATGATGAGCAATTTGAGTGTGCGCAACATCGACGGCTACAATAAAAAAATCCATGAAGCCAAAGCCAAAGGC
>CAYMDD010000153.1:0-4858 GCA_964389045.1 uncultured Rickettsiales bacterium | reverse complement strand
ACCCCAGCAAACTGCGTACTAAGGACTCGTATTCACGAAATGTCCCTCCGCGACCTATGTCGGGAGGGCGGCTGAATATAACACCCTCGTGGAAATAGGTCGCAGCCGGTTTGCTGGCTTACTAACCTCCCGACGCCATCGGCGTTGGAACCCTCGTTACCCAAAAAGGAACGAGGTATGTTGTGCAACAAATAATCAATTCCATAAACGCTTACGTTGGCGAACGGTTGCGCTATGCGCGGCGTATGCGCGAATTAAGCCAAAAAGAATTAGGCGCGGCGCTTGCAAAGCCAATTACTTTTCAGCAAGTGCAAAAATATGAACGTGGCACTAACCGTATTTCGGTGGGCGTGCTAGAGGAATTTGCTGAGGCTCTCCAACTGCCTCTAGTCTTTTTTTTACCCGATCAAGATAAGGAGATTTTTTCGCATCTAAATAAACGCGAGACGGAATTGCTCGACCAATTCAACGCGCTGAATATACAGGCACAGGACGGCTTGTTGGTTCTGCTGAAAAACATGCAGCGGGGCGATTGATGGGCTACCGCTATCAAAACAATTTGGATGAAGAAAACGAGCGGCGTTACTGGAGCACCAAGCCGCGCTGGTATCGCTTACTCGCCCGTGCGTTAGGCTTTCTTTTCATGACGCTGTTCGCGCTTTTGGCCCTCTATGGAAGTTTCGGCTGGATTATTTTGAAATTCCTGTAACGGGATATTGAGCCGGTAATAACCGCGATCATCGGAGCGAATAAGGTTCCGCCACTCGCGCTGATGCTTGAATACATCGCGTAAGCGTGCCGCCTGCGAGCCGGATTCGTAAATCAATGTCTTTCCATGCACCCACGGATTGCGGCTTTGTGAGGCATCATGGAGCATTTCGATAATGCGGGCTTGGTTGTCGCCGAAGCGGTATTCTTGACCACCAAGCATCACATGCCGGTAATCGCTGGCGTGTGAAAATGTATCTTCGGTGTCTTCGGTCGCATTAGCTTCGCACTCCAACTCCCACGCTCTTTCAAATTGCTCGCGGTCTTTCTGCAGCACTACCAGGTCATTATAGCGTACCGAGATAGTTGGCTGCGGCGGTTCGTCGGATAGGCGCATCATTTGATCGGGCTGCGCCATTGAATGAAAGCGCCGCAATCTTGCACGCCCTTTGCTGAAGATGATATGGCAGTCTTCAGCCCGAACGCCAACAAAGCCCTCGATATGCTCATGGTTTTGATAAATGAATTGGCGTTCGCGAATCATGCCAATTTCCATGTAGCGCAGCGGGAGCCAGACACATACACGAAGCATTGCGTCTTCGATTGCATAAAACATATCTTCACGCGATACTTGCCATTGCTTCTGCAGCACATAAAGCCGCTCGTATTTTTTCGTTGGTATTTTCATGCAGAGCCTCACCTGCCAATATTACACCCCATGATTTTCTCTTTTAGGTTGATTAGAAAAAGCAGACATACAACCTATTGGCTAATGAAAAGAATCGCCTGCAACTCATTCCAAAAAGAATGGGTCAGGCGAACAGCAAACTAGGCTGGTCGATATTAAGCAGAGAGTCGCGCACAAAACTGTAGCGACTCCTGTGTGCGGCAGCACGGTTCCATGCCAGATAAAGCGTGAGCGTGACATTGGTATTATGTGCTGATGCACTGCATACAGCCCCACATTTAATTTCTTCAGCGATAAATTGCTCAGGAATAAAGGCAAAGGAATCGGTTGTCAGAATCAGATCCTTGATTAAGCGATAGCTGTGAAGTTTGGCACCGGTACTAATCGCAGGGTAGATTTTTTGCAGATGACGAAAAACTGCAATGACGCTTGGCATGTGATGCGTGTGGCAAAGAAATGGATGCCTTATAAAATCGCTCAAATCGAAAGGATTTGAAATGGCGCTGGTGCGGCAGATGAGTAGTAAATTTTCGCTGTGTATTTTCTGCGAATCAATGGTATCCGAATTATAGGGATGCGTAATGATGGCAAAATCCAGCGCGTCCATTTCCAGCAACCGCAACGCATCCAACTGATGATCGGTTTGGATGACGCAAGCGATATTATGCGGCACTAAGGCTGCAATCGTCATACACAAATGAGATTCGATGCATTCGTAAAACCCACCGAGCCGGATTACGTCAGCGGGCTGACCACTTTTTCGCGAACTGCGCATAATATCTTCAATGCGGTCCAGATGCGGCAAAATCTCTATAGCCAGATGTTTGGCGATTTCAGTGGGGATACAGGCTTTGCCGCCTTTAGGAATTCGGATAAATAGCTCGCGCCCTAAATGCTGCTCTAGTGCTGCAATATGCTTGGAAACGGTCGGCTGTGTCATGTTGAGATATGTTGCCGCCGCGCCGAAGGAGCCGTGGCGGTATACATTAGCGAAGGTTCGTAAGTAATTTACATAGGCCATTACTGTCGGCTTTGCTCGTAGGTTCTCTTCAAAAATCGGTCATTATAAAATGTTCCCAGCGGGATGAAGGACACCGCCGCTGTACGGATGATGTCTCGGCGCGGCCAATCTCCGTGCGATACTGCTTCAGCTAGGAATCGCAGATAGGCGATGAAGGCTACACCATGTAGCGGTCCCATGATCGTGACGAATTGTGGCACATCGCCGATATGCTTGAGCGGCACGGCAATCAGAAGCAGTACCAGCAAAGTGCTGCCCTCAATCAATCCAGCGATGCGTAGTTTGCGAATGGGGTGCATAAGTTGCTTACTCCGCTGCTTTTGGAGGTTGCGTCATCTGCACTGTCTTTTCCGCAAACACGCCGAGCAGATATTCAGCGTGGGCATAGCGGCTGAAACTTCCGGTGATCTGGCTCATGCGCCACACGCTGCCTTCATCCGCCCATGTGATGGCGGCAAGACGTTCCCCAGTTATAGCATCAATGATTTCTGCTTCCGCGCTGGCACCGCCGTTTTTTACCGGCGCGGCTACTAGCAGCGTGGTGGCAGTGTTGACGTAGGGATTCGCAGTAGTGATGCCGGTAATCGCCGAGCGAACATAAAGTGTTCCGGACGCGGGTGCTTGAGTGATGCGATAATGCTTGCCGAACTGCTCATGCAGTTTTTGATGCAGCGTGTCCGCTAATTTCTGATAAGCGGCAGTTTCCTCTGGGTCGCTTTCCGTCAGTTTTAGCGCCACCCCTTCGATCATCACGTTTTGATACTGCGCGAATGATGCAGCTGGATTGATATAGGTCGCTTCCTTCAAATCATCATTTGGTTTCTGCAGCGCCTGATAATCCGTAAGAAAGCCTGATTTCGTCATTTCCTGATTGGTGCAGGCCGCAAGAACCAGTATCAATGGCATAAAATAGAATAGCTTAATTTGCATAACAGCTCCCTATAAACTACTTTACTATACAGGATGACTTGTATAGTATATTGGGTAATCTTTATGGGTCAAGCCTTTTGCGTGAACTAAAGAGAAACATGAGGAAAACGATGACAAAGCACAAAGATAGCTCCTACGAGCTGATTTTAGAAAAGGCGCTGGAAGTCGTAATCGAATCCGGCGCGGCGAGTCTTACCTTTGAGGCGGTGGCAAAGAAAAGCGGTATCAGCCGGGGTGGAATTTTGTATCACTTCCCCAGCAAGCAGGCACTGCTTCAGGCAATTCTCGACCAGTATGTCACCAAGGATATGGAATCATTTAACAGGCACTGGGAAAAGCTCGGCAGCACACCGGACACAATGGTGAAAGCCGAACTGCTCTGCGCCACGGAAGAAGATATGGATCGTGACGATGAAGCCGTAGCGTTGCTGGGCGCTGTGGTGAATAACCCCGCGCTGCTAGACAATGTAAAACCGATCATTGAAGGCCGTTATGACATTGCACGAAGCCAGAAAACCTTCGAGCGGCAGGCATCGGTATTGCTGGCGCTCGATGGGATTTACATGCTGCGTGCGCTGGGGCTTCAGCCACTGAACCGCAAAGAGCGTAAAAAAATCTATCAATATCTGCTTTCCGTCTTAAATGACAAGGAGGCCGCATGATCGCTTATGGTTACTTAGCCGCCGCCATCACGCTGGAATGCATCGGCACCACCGCCCTCAAGCTCTCGGTGGGCATGAGCAAACTCTGGCCGTCCATCACGGTGGCGGTGTGCTACCTCATGGCGTTCTGGATGATGTCGCTATCGCTCAAAACCCTGCCGGTGGGGTATGTATATGCGCTATGGGCGGGCGTGGGCATCGTGGGTGCAAAACTGATCGGCGCGTTTTATTTTAAGGAATCGTCACACCCGCTGGAACTGTTGGGCATTGCGCTCATCGTGGCCGGGGTGGTGCTGACCAGCCTTTACGCACCCAAAGGCGGTCATTGATGATTCGACAGACCGTTATACTTCTCACCACTACCCTTTGCCTTACTGCCTGCGGCGAGTTTCGCGGGCTTCCATCGCTCAATGTCACACTGCCGGAGGTATTTAGCCAAGCACCTGCAGTCGGGGCATCCGAAAAACCCGCGCCGCTGTCGCAGGATTGGTGGAAGCAAACGGATGATAAAGTGTTGGTGGGACTGCTGGAGCGCGTGGAGAAGCAGAATCTATCCATCGAGCAAGCCCAATTCCGCTTGCTGGCGGCGCGTGAATCGGCACGCAGTCTTGATTATTTGCCCACCCTTGGAATTACTACCGACGCCCAAATTAACCGGCTGATTGAGGGTGATTTTGCGATCAATAATGTTGGATTCGCAGGCGCAGGCGGCGGACAGCAAAAGACCACGGGATTTTATAATGCGCGGATTGATAGTTCATGGGAATTGCCATTGTGGGGGCAATATGGCGCGGCACAGGATATTGATAAGCAGAGCCTCACCTATGCGGAAGCTGACCTTGCGAGCAT
>CAYMDD010000152.1:4629-4887 GCA_964389045.1 uncultured Rickettsiales bacterium | reverse complement strand
TATTGCACCTGCCGGGACCGCGGATATCCCTCTGATCCGCGCATTGGCTGCGCGCATCTGGCCGAGCGCCTATGCGGGCGTGCTGACGGAGGCGCAGATCGGCAATATGCTGGAGCGCATCTATAGCCGCGAGAATCTATGCGCCGAGATGGCGGCGGGGCATCGCTTCTGGCTAGCGCATTACCGTTCGCAGCCCGCAGGCTATGTCTCCGCCTACCGCGAGGGCGATGCGGTGTGGATCAGGAAAATCTATGTCGA
>CAYMDD010000152.1:0-4619 GCA_964389045.1 uncultured Rickettsiales bacterium | reverse complement strand
GTGCAGGGCTGCGGCATCGGCACGGCGTTGATAGGGCAGGCGGTGGAGGCGTTCGCGCCCGCGCACCAGGTCAAGCTGCTCGCCAACCCGCACAATACCAGCGCGCATCGGTATTACGTGCGCCGGGGTTTCGTCAAGGCAGGCGAAGTGCCGGTGCGGATGGGCGACTGGAACTTCGACGATTTCCTGTTCGTAAAGCCGCTTGCGCAATGACCTGCCGGCTTTCGACCTTATCCAACGGCCTGCGCGTGGCCAGCGAATACTTACCCGGCGTGGAGAGCGTCGCGGTGGCCGTCTCCGTCGATGTCGGGGCGCGGTACGAGGGGGAGGAAGAGGGCGGCATCTCGCATCTACTCGAGCATATGGCGTTCAAAGGAACGCAAAAGCGCAGCGCCCGCCAGATCGCCGAAGAATTCGACATGATCGGTGGGCAGTTCAACGCCTATACCTCTTTGGAGCACACGGTTTACTACGCCAAGGTACTCAAGGAACATTGGCCGCTGGCGCTGGATATCCTGGCCGACATCCTGCAGCACTCGGCGTTCGACGCAGATGAGCTGAGGCGCGAGCAGGGCGTGATACTACAGGAATTGGCGATGCACCACGACACGCCCGACGATGTGATTTTCGATTTATTCGACGAAACCGCGTTCCCCCGCCAGCCGATGGGGCGCTCGATCCTCGGCACGGCGGAGAAAGTGGCCTCCACTACGCGGGAAGACCTGATGGCCTATATGGGCAAGCACTACGTGCCGTCCCGCATGGTCGTTTCCGCCGCGGGCAATGTGGAGCACGCGGTGTTCGTGGAGCAGGCGGCGGAGCTGTTCGCCCTGCCGGCGGCAGGCGGCGGCGTGAAGCCGGAGCCTGCGCGCTACGGCGGCGGCGACAAGCGCAAGCACCGCAGGCTCGAGCAGGTGCATCTGCTGGCGGGGTTCGAAGGCGTGGGCGTTGCGCATGCCGATTATTTCGCGCTGCAATTATTCTCCGGCATCCTGGGCGGCGGCATGTCGTCACGGCTGTTTCAGGAGGTGCGCGAGAAAAGGGGGCTGGCATACCACGTCAGCGCAATGGTGTCGGGCTACAGCGATGCGGGGGTGTTGAGTATCTACACCGCTTCCGGCGCCGCCAGCGCGCGCGAATTGCCGCTGATCCTGATGGATGAGGTGAAGCGCATGGAGCGCGGCATCGAGTCGGCGGAGCTGCTGCGCGCCAAGAATCAGCAGAAGGCCGAGCTGTTAATGGCGCGGGAGAACCCGTCTACCGTCGCGGGCTGGATCGGCAGGCATCTGCTGATGTTCGGGCGCGCCATCCCACTGGAGGAAATCACCGCGCGCATCGACGCGGTGAGTGTGGAAGAAGTGCAGGCGCTGACGCCGAAATTGCTTGCAAGCCCGCTTACCCTGGCGGCGTTAGGGCCGGTCAAGGCACTGCCGAAATACGCTTCCGTTCGGAAGCGGAGCTTAGGATAACCCGTTGAAAATTTGAATCTCTTGTGCGGCGCGCCATGAAAAAGCCGTTTCCAGTTGCGAATGAGTCTCATTTAAGCTATAAATTCGCAAATGAGAATCGGTCTCAATGATGACCGTAACTGCCGTAAGGTGAACAGGTGCAACCCAATTCGAATCCTACAGCGTCTTCGGCTGCCGCGCCGCAAGGCTTCGCCGACATTGCCCGCGAGTTCCTTAATGCGCACACGTTCAGCGCGACGCTTGCCCCCGTAAGCCATGCCGATTTCCTGATGGAGCAGCGCCGCCTGCGCGAAGCCATCGCCCAGGCGCTCGCCCCGCAGGGCAAGGTGGTGGCTACGTTTGCGGAAGAGATGCGGAAAGCGCTTCCCATTCTTTCCGAAGCGCACGCCCGCGAAGCCGTGGCGCAAACCTGCGCCCGCCGCGCCGCCGAGCAGCAGCAGTTCCTAAAGCTCCTGACCTCCGATACGCGCTTCCACGCCGCCGGACGGTTAAAAGAGGCGGATGTTCCGCAAGAAAAAGACCCCACGGATAAGTTCGTGGAAATCCTCGCGCAGCCGAAATTGGCGGGCGGGCCGGAGCCGATTATCCATATTCTCGCGCAGGCCGACGGCCAGGAGCGCTGGCACGCGGCGCTGATCGAATGCTGGAAGCCGGGAGGCAAGGTGCACGCCGCGCTCGAAGCCTCGCTTAAGGAACTTGCGCCCGATTTGCGCCCCGAGATGGTGGAATTCGCAGCCGACCATTTCATCCGCAACCGCCACAAGCGCGCGGTGATGGCGACCAAGCTTATGAGCGCGGAGAGCCATGTGGTGCAAAAAGCCATCGCCATCAGCATGGAAGCCGCCGCGAAGAAGCAGGCGGCAGGCGCAGGCGGAACCGCGCTTACCGAAACGAAGGCGATGCCGGAGAAGGAAAGCTCATCTGTCTATATCGGCAAGGCGCTCGCCTTCGGCGGGCAGCAGACGGCGGCGTGCTTTTCCACCGATTTCATCGATCCGCCCGTCAGCCGCTATTTGCAGAACCGCTACGGCGTGCCGGAGCACGAGGTCACCCACGGCCATGTCTGGTACGGCGAGATCATCGGGGATTTGTCGGCGCTGCCTCTGTACCTGGCCGAAAAGGTGCTGCTTCGTGAGCCGCTCAAGGCCGCCGCCGATTTTTGCCAGAGCTTCTTTGGCAGCTCGTACGAGAAATCGGGCAAAAAGCACTTAAAATGCTGGGCGGAGAAGCACGGCGTCGATGAAAACAGCCAGGAATATAAGGATAAGCTCGAGGAGTATAAGCGCTTCCAGGCGGAAAACGCCGTCGATTCCTCGCTGGTGGCGCTGAACGCCACCACCGTCAACGTGCTGTCGCAGAAATACGTGCTGCATAACCATCAGCCGTTGAAAGTCATCCTGGGCAGCAAGCTGGTGGGGGCGGCGGCCACCATGTCATTGATGCTGGGCTTGCGCCGCGTGGCGCCGACGGCGACGGAGAGCCTCGACCATGAACTGAGCGAGCGTTATTTCGCCCCCGTCATCCGCCATGTTCAGACGCAGCTGGGGTTTAAGCCGGAAATGCCTTCGGAAGAAGACGCGCCGGAAAAACCCGCCCCGCCGGAGCCGCACCATGTCAACGCGGCGGATGCGGCGGTTGCCGGGGCGGCGATGACGGCGGTGGGGCTGCTCGGCCATGCCGACGGCTGGCTGAACCTGAAAAAACCTTCCCATGTGGCGGCGCTCGCCGCTACCGGCGCCGCGGGCGCGCTGGGCCTGCGCGCCATCGCGCCGGAGACGATGGAACATCTGAACAACGAGCTGAATAACCGCTATCTCTCGCCCAAACGCAAGGAAAAGCCGGAAAAACTCAAGGAGCGCTGGGCGGAGCGTAGTTTAAGCGGCGGCGAGGCGGCGACGATCAGCTGATATTGCCTAAGATCACCACTGTCCAGCACAAGGCGGTCATCAGCCGCGTCATCAGCACCGCCGCCGAGCCGATATCCTTGGCTTTCTTGGCAAGCGGATGGCGCTCCGGGCTGGCCTTGTCAGTGACCGCTTCGATGGCGGTGTTCAAGAGTTCGACGATGAGGATGGGCAAGGTGCTTGCCACCAGCGTCAGCCAGCTGCCCCAGGGCAGATTCATCCAGCGGGTAAGAATGCTGGCGATCACGACCCCTGCAACTACCTGAAGCAGCGAACGCCGGTACGATGCATCGTCCTGCCAAGCCGCCCGCAGCCCGTTGGTCGAGTTGATGAACGCGCGGATGACGGGATTGGGCATGCCTTAAGCTCTGAAAGAGCCTAGTCCTCATCCACGTATTGCCGTTCCATGCGTTCGTGGCGCTCCTGCGCCTCGATGGTCATGGTGGCGATCGGCCTGGCTTCCAGGCGTTTCAGGCCAATCGGCTCGCCGGTTTCTTCGCAATAGCCGTATTCGCCTTCATCTATCCGTTTAAGAGCTGAGTCTATCTTATTGATAAGCTTCAAGTAACGGTTCCTGGTGCGCAGTTCGACGCCGGCTTCCGTCTCCAGCGATGCACGGTCGGAAAGGTCGGGTTCGCGCCAATTCTCTTCCTTTAAGTGGTCGATGGTTTCCTGCGACTCTTTCAGCAGCTCGTCTCGCCAGGCGAGGAGTTTCTGACGGAAATATGTCAGCTGTTTCGGGTTCATATACGCCTCGTCTTCGCTGGGCGTATAATTCTTCGGCAGTTTCACAGGGTTGGCGGCCATGGACTATTCCTTTTCAAGAATCGTTGCCTTCAATCTGGCAAAGGAGAGCGTGTATAGCGAAACTACGGCCAAAACGCAATCCTTAAACATACCCGCCTTCGCGCTCTTTGCGCGCGCGCTCCAGCTTCGCTAGCTCCACCGCGGCGCGCAGCTCAATATCGTCCATCAGCGCGATCAGCCTTGGGTCTGCCGTCAGGCTGCGCTGCTGCTTCAATCGCGCTTCCAGCGTGGAGAGCACCTCCAGCGGCACTCTGCCGGTCAGCAGCGAGTGGCGCAACCCCTCCAGCGAATCGAGCAGCGATTGCCCCTGCCGCACCGTTTGCCTGCGCGCCTGCTCTTCCGCCGATACTTCCTGCAAGCCGAGCGCCAGCCCCGCCCCGTGCACAGGCGCCGCCTCCGCGGGCGCGGACACTGCCTGCGCTTCGCCGGTTTCTGCAAA
>CAYMDD010000151.1:1196-4894 GCA_964389045.1 uncultured Rickettsiales bacterium | reverse complement strand
GCGCAAATGGCGCGCGCGGCGGGCATCCACATCATCATGGCCACGCAGCGCCCGTCCGTGGACGTGATTACGGGCGTCATCAAGGCCAATTTCCCCACCCGCATCAGCTTCCAGGTGACTAGCCGCATCGATTCGCGCACCATCCTGGGCGAGCAAGGCGCCGAGCAGCTGCTCGGCCAGGGCGATATGCTCTACATGGCGGGCGGCGGGCGGATTACCAGAGTGCACGGCCCCTTCGTCTCCGACAAGGAGGTGGAGCTGGTGGTGGATCACTTAAAAGCCCAAGGAGAGCCGCAATACATCGAGGATGTCACCCGCGACGACGATGCATCGGGCGGCATGGGCGAGGAAGACGGTGAGCGCGATGAGTTTTACGACGAAGCCGTCTCCATCGTGCTCCGCGACCGCAAGGCTTCCACCAGCTACATCCAGCGCTGCCTGAAAATCGGCTACAACCGCGCGGCCAGCATCATCGAGCAGATGGAGCGCGAAGGCATTGTCGGCCCCGCCAACCACGTAGGCAAGCGCGAGGTGCTGTTGAAGGAAAGCGCTTGATGGGCAGTGGGAGCGTGTCATTGTGAACCGTTAGCCCTCTCATGATTCCCCCCGCCTGCGAGGGGATATAAGGGGGAAATGGCAGGCCTGCACAGGATAGCACCGCCGGCCTCCCTCCCCCTTGCCCCTCCCTAGCCGGGCGCCCCGCAGGCGGGAGGGGTGAAAGTGCGCGTGCCATGCGGCGGGGAGTTAAACCGGCAGAGATATAAACGACCTATTACCGCCTAATGCTTGATAGTGACATCGACGCTTTTTATATATACAATTAAATGCTGATTGAATTTGATCCGGCCAAAGATGCGAAAAACCAAGTGAAGCACGGCATTGCCCTGGCGGATGCGGAATTTTTGGATTGGGAAACGGTCAAGGGCTTCGATGCCAACCATCATGCTTACGGGGAGTTGCGCCGCGTGGGCTATGGATTTTTGAAAGGCAGGCTCCATGCCGTATATTAACCTACCGCGGCATGAGCGTGCGCATCATCAGCCTAGGCAAGGCAAATGCAGGGGAGAAAAAATGGTATGAAACGCATTAAAGGAAAAAATCCCGTTCTGGACAATGACGATGCGCCGGAGCTGACGGAAGAGCTTGCGAAGCGCCTCCGTCCCGCCAGCGAGATGCTGCCGCCGGAACTGTACGCCGCCCTCACTGCCCGCAAACCCGGCCAGCGCGGCAAGCAAAAAAGCCCCACCAAGCAAGGCATCTATATCCGCCTGGATGCGGAGATACTCCAACATTTCAAAGCCACGGGCGCGGGCTGGCAGCGCCGCATCAATGATTTCCTCCGCACGGCGCTTTGAAGCGCGTTTTAAAAAATTGGCCGGGCGTTTAATGTATGCCCGGCCTTTGAAAAGCTCCTGGGAGAGTAAAACCGGAATTTCCTGACTTAAGCCATGCTGGTCTGCACATAGCGGGCGATCATCACCCATTCGCTCAAAGCGAGGGTCAGCGCGATGCGCTCCAAAGCGGTGGTGGCGGGGAAGATCGTAACGAAGGTGCGCAGCATGGTTATTTCTCCTTTGCATGGGTTAAAACACTGCGAGATGATACGCAGCAAGGAGCGTTCCATAAAATTTAAGGAAAATTAAAATTTTATTGAATTTATTGCGTATAATGCTAAATTAGTTAATGAAACTACTTCTTTTTTTACATCGGATTCCGGTGTGGGAAGGAGTTTCCGCCGAACGCCCCGCAAGAACGTTCGGCGCAAGGTGGTCGCTTCTCCCCCAAAGGAGGGATCATGCGGCACTTCTTCGCCGGCGCGCTCGCCGCGCTGGCTCTGGTTGCGGTGTCGGAGAAGCGCGCGCATGCGCAGGTGGAGGTGTACGGGTACGATGACTTCATCGGCGCCCGGGGGATCTGGGTTCAGTCCCCCAACAGCACCATGGAGTGGAATCCGTACTTCTGGAACTACGACGGCACCTCATCGCAGAGGCTGTCGACGTTCCCGCAGCCGCCATTCAGCAGCACCAGGAACTGGACGTACCCGTCGCTCGATCTGAGCTACGTGCACATCCAGCCGGTGTACGGCACGCCGTATGCATCGGCGTATTTGACGCTCCCGTCCGACCAGTGGTCGAAGATCCAGGAAGTGGTCTTCTACGACTACGACGGCGACGGCCAGTACGACGATGACGTGTATTTCTGGGAGCCGGAAACGGTGCCCAGGGATACTCAGCGCATCTATTTCTCCGATGCGCGGTACCATCGGCTCGTTCTGCTCATCTGGCCGGTGAATGCCGCCGGACAGCAGATCGGGGTGCACCGCACTATCAGCATGGGCTGGTAACAGCCGCAACCGAGGGCGCCGATCCCAGCCAGCAAGATGCTGGTTCGGGATCGGCGCCTTTTTTTATTCCATGCGGCATGGGAAAGCGGTACAAAGATCCCATGAATTTTCTTCGTTTTATAAAGCACATCATCGCGCTGTCAGTCATGGCTCCAGCAGCGCACGCCGCTTCTTCCAGCAATCTGAACACCGAAAGCGCCGTCTCTGCCGCATCCGCCCCGGCGAAGCCTGCACGACCGCCGTCGCTGAAGGCAGACCCCGCCACCCTCTCCCGCATCGAAGAATATTTAAACGGCATCACCACCATTGTCGCCGATTTCACCCAGGTCGCGCCGGACGGTTCGCTGACAGCGGGCAAATTTTCGCTCAAGCGCCCCGGCAAGATGCGCTGGCAGTATAACCCGCCGACGCCGCTGCTGATGGTGGCGAGCGGCGGGGAGATTATCTATTACGATTACGAGCTGGAGCAGGTGACGCACATCCCGCTGGAATCGACTCTGGCGGGTTTCCTGGCGAAAGAGATTATTTCCTTCGCCGACCCCGCCGTGACCGTCGAGGGCATCGAAAAGCAGGCGGGCGCGGTGCGGCTTACCCTCATCCAGCCGGGGCGGGAGAGCGAAGGGCGGCTGATGCTCGAATTCTCCGACAACCCGCTTCAAATCCGCAACATGGTGGTGACGGACGCGCAAGGCCAGACCACCACCGTCTCCTTGAACAACGCCCGCTTCGGCCTGCCGCTGGACAACAGCCTGTTCGTGTTCAAAGACCCGAGGAAGAAGCAGCGGACATGAGAGCGGTTGCTGGGTTGCTAAGTTGCTTAAATTCTTTAACTTGCCTAGAAACTTAGCAACCCAGCAACGAAGAAACCCAAAAAAGCTGTCATTGAAATTTCACACAACGCGCTTATCTTCTGTGCTATAACTAATTCATTCGCTCCACGGAATCGCCGGTTCACGGTAATTCACTTTAAAGGGATAAACAGGCTAACCATGAACTCTTCCGGCAATAATCCCGTGTATGCTTCCCACAATGCAGGGATTTTCAGCGATGTCAGCACCATCGCTTACGTTCGCCCCGTCACCACGGAAAAAGGCAAGGCCTACGCCGTCTGCGCCTCCGACGGCACCCAGCTGGCCGTCTTCGGCACCCGCGACGCCGCTTACTGCGCCGCCCGCCAGCACGATCTGGAGCCGGTGCATTTGCACTAAAACCCCGCCGTTTCCCGCCTCCACAGGTGGATGAGAAACAGCAGCAATTTCATTCCCACGATCAGCACGATCAGCCATTTCCACCGCGCAAAGCGCGTGCCGGGAAGCTTCAGGCAGTCGCGCACGAAAATTTTCAGTTTCGGGTT
>CAYMDD010000151.1:0-1186 GCA_964389045.1 uncultured Rickettsiales bacterium | reverse complement strand
TCGGGTTGCCGATTTCGCGCGGCCAGGGGGTTGACCGCTCGAGGATTTCCTTGAATTGCCGGAAGCGGCTGGAGCGCATGGTTTTCGGGTAGGGCTTGAGGGGGATCGCCCAGCGCGCCATGCCATCCGCATCCACGATCTGCTTTCTGCCGCCGGCGATTTCCGCGAAAGTCACGGTTTCGCGCTGCGGCCAATAGGAGAGGAGGATATCCTCGCGGTGAAGGGCGAACATGAAACGGCTCAATCGCTCGGCGACAATGGCGCAGCTTTCGGGGGGCATGTGGGGGTGTCGGATTTTCAGCGCCCGCTTGATATCCTGGCCGTTGTTGCACCAGGACATCTCCGGCCATTCCATGCCCTCATCGCCAGGCGGAAGAAACAGGCGCTCCTCGTTTTCCGGCAGTTCCGCGCCGTTGCGGCGGACGATCCATATGGCCATGCTTAATCCTTGGCCTCCGCGTAGCGCGCCGGGTCTTTGCTGCCCTGCGTGCGAAACCCCCTCAAGCGCAGCAGGCAGGCGTCGCACGCGCCGCAGGCTGCGCCTTGCGGGGTGGGGTCGTAGCAGCTTAAAGTAAGGCCGTAATCCACGCCCAGCTTTACCCCTTCTGCAATAATTTGCGCTTTATCCATCCGCATCAGGGGCGCGTGGATGCGGATGCGCTTTCCTCCTTCCGCGCCGTAGGCGGTGGCGAGGTTAGCCATAAGCTCGAACGCTTCGATGAATTCCGGCCTGCAATCGGGGTAGCCGCTGTAGTCTAGCGCATTGACGCCGATAAAAATATCATAGGCCTTCAGCACCTCCGCCCAGGCGAGCGCCAGGCTAAGGAATACGGTATTGCGCGCGGGAACATACGTAACGGGAATGCCCTGGCCGATATCTTCCGCATCCCGGTGCTTGGGCACCTCGATCGCCGCATCCGTTAGCGCCGAGCCGCCATAGCTCGATAAATCGACGGCGGCGATGCGGTGCTCCCTTGCGCCGAGCGCCCCGGCGACGCGCCTGGCCGCCTCCATCTCGGCGGCATGGCGCTGGCCGTACGCGAAGGAGAGCGCGTAAGGCTCAAAGCCCTGCGCCTTCGCCATAGCCAGCACCGTGGCCGAATCCAGGCCGCCGCTCAATAAGATGACCGCTTTGTGCATTTTTATGGTTGCTAGGTTTCTCGGTTTCTAGGTGGTTATACTGAGA
>CAYMDD010000150.1:0-4898 GCA_964389045.1 uncultured Rickettsiales bacterium | reverse complement strand
TCCCTCAACCGTCATGCCGCTTGGCAAAATCGCCAAAGACACTTACATGCACGTATATTACGATAACGAATTCCATTATTTCCAGGTCGTCGGCTCGCTCACCGTCCAAGCGGGCGGCATCGGCTGGTGGGGATGGGCGAACTGGAGCCAGCGCGCCGCCGTTACGCCTATCGATGCGAGCGCCATCGACAGAAAGCTCGATGACGGCGCGCCGCTGACCGGCGATGTCCAGGCTCACGGCATCTGGGGCGACAACCAGACCTGGGCGGGCAGCGGCTACCAATGGCGTAACGGGCCTCCGCCCGCTGAAACGCCCGCCGCCCCAGCCGAAGGATACTGCGTGTCGAACGCCGCCGGCAACCCGTACAACACCAATGCCGCCACCGGCGGCGGCACCCCTGCCTGTTCGCTCCGCTTCAAGGCAGGCTTTTAATAACCTGCTTCTTACTTCGCGTAAATCTGGTCGAACGTCCCGCCGTCATCGAAATGCGCTTTCTGCGCTTCTGCCCATCCGCCGAAATCCTGGATGGTCATCATCGGGATGTTGGGAAGCGCGGTGGAGACGGAAGCATCGCTCGGGCGGTAGTAGTGCTTGGCAACGATGGCCTGCGCTTCCTTGGTGTAGAGGTATTGCAGATACGCTTTCGCCACTTCCGCGTTGCCCTTGCGGCTTGCGTTCTTCTCGACCACGGCCACCGGCGGCTCGGCCAGAATGCTTAAAGAAGGCGAAATAATCTCGAACTTATCCTTGCCCATTTCCTTGGCAGCCAGCATCGCCTCGTTCTCCCAGGCGATCAGCACATCGCCGATGCCGCGCTGGGCGAATGTGGTGGTGGAGCCGCGCGCGCCGGTGTCGAGCACGGGCACGTTTTTAAACAGCTTGCCCACGAATTCCTTAACCTTTGCTTCGTCGCCGCTGAATTTCTTCTGCGCGTAGCCCCACGCCGCCAGGTAGTTCCAGCGCGCGCCGCCGGAGGTTTTGGGGTTCGGCGTAATCACCTTCACATCATCGCGGATGAGATCGTCCCAATCCTTGATATTCTTCGGGTTTCCCTTTTTCACCAGGAACACGATGGTGGAAGTGTACGGCGCGCTGTTGTTGGGGAACTGGCTCTGCCAGTCCGCGGGCAGGAGCTTCGCCTTCTCCGCGATGGCGTCGATATCGTAGGCCAGCGCGAGCGTCACCACGTCGGCCTGCAAACCGTCGATCACTGAGCGCGCCTGCTTGCCGGAGCCGCCGTGCGACTGGGTGATCTCCACCTCCTCGCCTTTGGTGTCTTTCCAGTGCTGGGCAAAGAGCTTGTTGTATTCATCATACAGCTCGCGCGTGGGATCGTACGAGATGTTAAGCAGCTCCTTAGCCGCATGGGCAGCGCTCAAAGGACTGAAGGCGATAGCGGTAGCAAGCAGAAGGGACTTAATGGTATTCATAGGGATGCTCCTTAAGAATTGGATGATTGGATGGTTAGATAATTGGATGACTGGATGAGGAAATTAAGGGTGAAAAACGGAATCAATCGCCCACCCATCATCCACTCATCTCCTTTTTCAAAAGCGGAACTGCGCCCGCGAGATTAGCACCTGCTCATCGTCACGGTCGGAGCCGGCGGCAGCGCCGCCGTCGAACGTGCTGAAATCGTAATCGAGCACCAGCTTCACATTCTCGTTTAAATACCAGTTGATGCCGGTGCCGTACGAGCGGACGCGGCTGGCCTGGGTGGAAATATTCGCAAAGCGCGGGAAGGCGTCGTTGTCGATGTCCGTCTGCCCCACCCTTGCCGCCAGTTCGAATGCCCCCCAGCCGTTATTCCGCGGGTTGAAATTCTTCAAAGGCTTCACCGAGCCTTTGAACGTGGCGTCCTCCCCCGTCAGCACGTAAGAGCCTGCCACCTGCCAGGCGGTATGGGTCAGCGTATCCTGGAATCCTCCCAGCCGCACTTCCTGGGCGGAAAGCGCATATTCCGCGAGCAGCCCGAAATTATTATAGTAGTAATAGCCTTGCGGGTAGATGCGCCACGCATCCCCATCGGCGAACGCGCCGCTGGAATAGGCGAAGAATGTGCGCTGGCCGGGCGTGCGGTAGGAAGGGAGCTGGGTGATGGCGGTGGTGCCGTCATGTTCCCCGAAGCTGCCGCCCACGCCGAGGCCCAACCCCTGCAAGGCCAGCGTATTGGAGTTCTTAAAGGGGCTGACAAAGACACGCGCCGCGATATCCTTGTGGTTATCGTCGTCGCCGTCGTTGTTGGCAAGGTCAGCCGCGCCGTTGAAGATGCCCAGCTGATACTCCACCTCCGCCCACGGCTCGCCGTAAATCATCGCCCCGAAATCGCGCGAAGGCGCAAGATTGGTGGGATGGCCGCGCTCGGCAAACATTGTATCGGCTGCCGATTGCAGGCGCTCCAGCCCGACAGGGGGCTTGAACTTGCCTACCCGGAACTGCAGCCCGTCCATATACCGGTAATCCGCGTGCACATCGAAAACGCGCGTGGAAGAGTTGGCGGAATTGGAGATGCTGCCGGCGAAATCCGGCATCAGGCGAAATGAAAAATCCTTCCCCGCCTGGAAAGTGAGGATCGGGCGGATGCGCCGTGCCAGGAATTCATCGTCACCCTTGGCTTCGCCTTCAAAGAAGGTGCGATTATCGAGGTGCGTGTAGCCGTTCAGCTTCAGCGCGTATTGCTTATCCGCCGAAGTAATGCTCAAGCCTTTCTTACTGACTTCGACGGCGGGGTTTTTCTCGGCCTTCGCCTTGGCTTCCTCTGCCGCCAGCTCATCTTTGCGCTCCAGCACGGCCACGCGGTTTTCCAGCTGCGCGGACGGCGCAGGCGCGGGCGCTGTAAACGCTTCCTTCGTTCTCTGCTTTTGCTCCAGCGCATTGAGGCGCGCCTCCAGCAGCTTGATCTGCGCACGCAAGGCTTCCGTTTCCGGGTCGGCATAAGCGCTCAACGGCAGGAGGGAAATAGCGGTCGCCGCCAGGCATGCAATTCTCATGAATAAGGCTCCTTTTGCTTTTTAATTCCGTTGTTGAAAATGGGGAGCCTCCAGCAGACCGGTCGGCTGTAAGAAAATGAAAGGTCAGTGAGATGGTTGCGGGATGCGGATCTTCTCCGTTTTTTCGATCTGCACGATCCGCGAATCGTGGATCGTGACTTCAACCTGACCATAACGCAAAGACCGTATCGCATCAAGGATGTGCCGCTCGGCGTTCTCGTTTTTCTCCATCTAAGCCTCCGTTGTTTTGGTTGAATTCGGTTCGGCGATGTAGCCCTGCGGCAAGCCCATCTCCGCATCCTGCCGGTATTCCTTTTCCTTGTCGGCAATCTCGGCGAGGCTTTTATGGTCGAGCACCCCGGCAATCGCATTCCTCACCTCCAGCATCACGGCGCGGATGCCGCAGATCGCCTCGTCCGTGCAGTCGTCGCATTTTTTATAGTCGCTGATACTCGCGCAGCGGATCGGCGCGAAGGTACCGTCCAGCAGACGGATGATGGCGCCCACGGGAATGGCATCGGCAGGCTTGGCCAGCGCGTACCCTCCAAAAATCCCGCGCTTGGCCGTGATGAACCCGCCGAGCTTCAGCTCCTGCAAAATCGCCTCCAGGAATTTAACCGGCGTATCCGCCTCGCGGGCTATTGCCTTGCTCTGAAGCGTTTTCGCGGGGTGTTTAGCCAGCACGATTAACGCTCGCAACGCATATTTGGCTTTCATGGAAAGCATTAAGAAACCTTAATAATTCCTAAATCCTATTTATTCCATATACTTTATTTCGCATTAAATCAATAGGAATTAGACGCGCGCGCTTACACCCTCCTTATGGCATTCGGGGAAAGCGGGTATCGTGCTTTTATCCGCAAATCCCTACATTCCAGCTTCCAGGCGGATTACTCCCTTACTATTTCCTTTTACTCTTTCAATGTGCGGAACATTGTACGGAAGCCATCCGCCAGGAATTTCTTAAAATCAAGGAGAATAAATCATGGCTAACTTCAACGAAAAAGACCGTCAGCAGGGCGCTTCCAATCAGCAGGATCCCTCCCGCTCGCAGCAGCAGCAGAACCAGCAGGGCCGCAATGCCAACCAGGACAGCCAATCCGGTCAGTCCGGTCAATCCGGCCAGCGCGACCAGGCCAACAAGTCCGGTTCTTACGGCAGCAGCAGCGAAAACCGCTAATTGCTGTAAATAACCGTTCGGTAAACGCCCAACGGCAAAAAGGGACTCTCTGCAATGAGAGTCCCTTTTTTACTTATTACGTATTCAAAGTCACGATAACACATTTAGAACCAATTCTGAATTGTAATTGGTGCTTTTTCGACTGGCTACGAGAGCCGCCTATATACCTCATTCAATGCGCTAAATAAGAGATAGAAAATTAGAGGGAATAGTATAACGCAAATAAGCGTATTTTTTGGGATTAATTTTGGGAAGAAGAAAGAAAGAACATAAATAATGAAAGAGCTAATCAGAATATAAATCGGACCAAAAGTAAGACCTAGAGCATAAATCCATCCACGATGCATATCGCTTGAAACAATGTCGAGCATCGCCAATACAAATAGAATAATGGCATTAATGAGTCCGAAGCGAGTAGCGGTTTCAAATGTCCGGTTGTGCTTATCAATTTTTTGCCTGGTAGCTTTCTGCAATATCCAGCGCAACACCAAATAGCCCGCTGCTAGTTGCAGTAGGTATAGTATGGGCGGGGTATAAGCAGTCATAATAAGTTTAGGATAGGCTTAGAAATAAACTCTAAATCTTGACCAGCCTGATACACAGGTAATTTTTACTACTGGTACCTATATGGTACCTGTAAAATTATTTCGGTCAAAATTTTATTATAAGTTATTGATTTAAATGGTCGGGGCGAGAGGATTTGAACCTCCGACCCCCAGTCCCCCAG
>CAYMDD010000149.1:2504-4919 GCA_964389045.1 uncultured Rickettsiales bacterium | reverse complement strand
GAGATACTCCTGGCGCTGGAGATGGGCGGCAATAATCCGTTGATCGTGCACGGGGCGAAAGATGCGGATGCCGCGGCAGTGCTCACCCTGCAATCGGCCTTCGTCAGCACCGGCCAGCGCTGCACCTGCGCGCGCAGGCTGATCGTGCCGGAAGGAAAGGATGGCGACGCGTTCGTCGCGCGGCTGACAAAGCTCGCATCCACGATCACCGCCGGGACGTGGGACGCCGAGCCTCTGCCCTTCATGGGTTGCATGATCGGCGAGCGCGAGGCGGAGAAAATGATGCAGGCGCAAGACGCGCTGACGGCGGCGGGCGGGACGGCGCTGTTGACGATGAAGCGCGACGGGCAAAGCGCGTTCCTAAGCCCTGGCATTATTGACGTGACGGCAGTAAAAGCGCGCGAGGATAAAGAGCATTTCGGGCCGCTGCTGCAGGTAATCCGCGTGCCGGATGCGGACGCCGCGTTGAAGGAGGCGAACAACACGCGGTACGGCCTGGCGGCGGGGCTTATCAGCGACGATAAGGAGCTGCAGGCGTATTTCCTGAACGTTATCCGCGCGGGCGTCGTCGCCGTTAACAAGCCCACCACGGGCGCAAGCAGCGCGTTGCCCTTCGGGGGTATCGGCATCAGCGGCAATCACCGCCCCAGCGCGTATTATGCGGCGGATTACTGCGCATACCCCGTCTCCGTGCAAGGGACGGAAGCGCTTGCCATGCCCGCAAGCCTGCCGCCGGGGATCGGGCTATGATCGAGGCGAATTTCGATGGTCTAGTGGGGCCGACGCATAATTACGCAGGCCTCGCCCACGGCAACGAGGCCTCGCAGAAAAACGCTTCCCAGGCCTCCAACCCCAAGGCGGCGGCGCTGCAAGGGCTGGCGAAGATGCGCCTGCTGCATTCGCTGGGGGTACGGCAAGGCGTCTTCCCGCCGCAGCCGCGCCCGGCGCTTCGCTATCTTGCGTCGCTGGGGTTCATGGGAAGTCCGCGGGAGGTAATGGCGCGCGTGGCCGCGTCCGCGCCGGAGCTGCTGCCGTTTGTCTATTCCTCCTCCGGCATGTGGGCGGCCAATGCCGCCACGGTGACGCCGTCTGTCGACAATGCGGACGGAAAGGTTCACTTCACCCCCGCCAACTTGACCAGCACCCCGCACCGCGCGCTGGAAGCGCCGTTTACGGCGCGAATGATGAAAGCTATTTTCCCGGAGGACGCAGGCTTTGTGCACCATGCGCCGCTGCCCGCCGGACCGCTCACGCCGGATGAGGGGGCTGCTAACCATATGCGTCTGCGGCCTGCGGGAGAGGAAAAAAACCTCCATGTTTTCGTCTATGGCCGCGACATGCGGGGCGCCGCCGCGCCTGCCCGCTATCCCGCGAGGCAGACGCTTCAATCCTCTCAAAGCATTGCGCGGCTGCATAGGCTCGAGGTGGAGCAGACGCTGTTCGTCCGGCAAAACCCCGCCGCCATCGATGCAGGGGTGTTCCATAACGACGTGATATCGACCTCGCACGAGCACTGGCTGCTCTACCATGAGAACGCCTTCGCCGACGGCGATGCGACGGTACGGGAAATACAGAATAAATACGGTGCCGAGGCATGGTATATTACCAAGATAAGCGATGCCGAGCTTTCCATGCCGGATGCGGTATCAACGTATCTGTTCAACAGCCAGGTGGTAAGCCTGACGGGCGGCGGCATGGCGCTGATTGCGCCGACGGAGTGCGAAGAACATAAAGGCGTGGCGGAGCTGATCGACGGGTGGATACGCAACAGCGCGCACCCCCTGGCGCAAGTGCATTTCATGGATCTGAAGCAATCGATGCGAAACGGCGGCGGGCCTGCATGCCTTCGCCTTCGCGTGCCGCTTGAGGAGGCGGAATGGCAGGCGGCGCACCGTGGCGTTCAATTCACGGATGCGCTGTACGGGAAGCTTGTGGCATGGGTGGAGAAGCACTACCGCGACCGCATCCTGCCGCAAGACCTGGCCGACCCGCAGCTTGCGGACGAGGCCATGGCCGCGCTCGATGCGCTGACGCGGATACTGGATATGGGCGCGCTGTATGATTTCCAGCATTGAGGCAGTGCTCGCGCGTTTCGACGCATGGCTTGAGGAGGCCAAGGCGCACCCGCATATCAAGGAGCCGGCGGCCATGAGCCTGGCTACGGCGGATGCAGGCGGCCAGCCTTCGGTGCGTATCGTGCTGCTTAAAGCTTATGACGCAAGCGGGTTCGTATTCTATACCAACGCGGAAAGCCGCAAAGGCCGCGAGCTGACGGCGAACCCGAAAGCGGCGCTGTGCTTTCACTGGATGCCGCTGGAGCGGCAGGTGCGCATCGAGGGAGGGGCAGAGCGCGTAAGCGAGGCGGAGGCGGACGCCTATTTTGCCAGCCGCTTCCGCGACAGCCAGGTCGGCGCA
>CAYMDD010000149.1:0-2494 GCA_964389045.1 uncultured Rickettsiales bacterium | reverse complement strand
TGGGGGCGTGGGCGAGTGCGCAGTCGCGCCCATTGGAAAGCATGGAAATGCTGGTTGCGCAGACGGAAGAAGCGGTTAAGCGCTACCAGGGCAAGCCCGTGCCGCGCCCGCCCTATTGGGGCGGCTACCGTGTGATTCCGCAGCGGATCGAATTCTGGCAGGAGCGCCCACACCGCTTGCATGAAAGGGAAGTATATCTCCGGCAACACGGAGGCTGGCGGATGCAGCGGCTTTATCCTTAAGCTGAAGCGAATTTCTTATGCTTCAGGAAGTGGAGCGACTGGCGCTTTACCTCCCGGTTTTGTGGCATGAAGGTATGGGCGACGGGAAGCGCAATATGGTCGATCATGCCTTCGAGCTTGGTACTTTCCATTGATACCTTGCCATCGTTAGGTATGCCGATAATGGCTGAGGAAACCGGGTCGATGCTGCGGTTGCCGGCGATGATGCCGAGGGGGAAGTCAACCGGGCGGAACAAGTGCCCGAATGCTTCCTGGCAGGTAATGAGCTGCCGGCCTGCATGGTCGAGATACCTTGCCAATCCCGCCATCGAGCGGCGGGTGCGAAAAATGCCGTGCAATAAAACAACCGCTTCTGGCGTTTCATCCCGCATGCAAGGCTTCCGCGCTGCAATTCGGTGTTTCGCGGACGATGACGGAGACGCATGCTACCGCTTCATCCGCGAAGAGCGCTGGGCAGATAGTCTCCAGCAGGTAAAGCGCGATATTCTCCGCCGTGGGATTATAGGGAAGATAATACGTCGTTTGCCCGGTTTGCGCGTCGAGGGAGTCCCCAAGCGTACGGTCGCGCTCCCAGAGGATGACGTTATGATCCCAATGCTCCTCGATCCAGCCGCCCAGGCGCTCCCGGATAACGCCGAAATCGATGACGCGCCCGAGCGGGTCGAGCGCGGGGGCGGCAAAGCGCGCCTCCACCTGATAGCGGTGGCCGTGGAGGAACTTGCACTTGCTTTCATGCTCCACCACGCGGTGGGCCGCGTCGAAGGCGAGGGTGCGGGTGCAGTAAATGCGGGGCGGCATGCGGAAATCCATTGACGATACGGGTGATTAATCGAAATTTAACAGTAAATGCCGCAAGATGGCAACCTCTCCATCTCCTTCTAAACGCTTTTAGGCTCTTATGGCGCGTCCGAAATACCGCCGCCGCATCCGGCGCAAATCCATCGCGCCGGGGCAGATCAAGCCGAATCCCGGTTCGGCGCCCGGCATCTTGCGCCGGAATCCTGCGCACCGGCCTACGCAGATGTACTTGATGGGGTACAATGTCGACGGATTCGAGGAAAAGCGCATTGAGAAAGTGCAGCAAATCCCCGATTATCTCTCGCGCTTCCATTCGGTGTGGATCACCGTGTCAGGGCTTGCCGACGTGAGCACCATCGAGCAGCTGGGGCTGCTCTTCGATCTAGACCGCCTCTCGCTCGAGGACGTGCTGGACACCAACCACCGCCCGAAGGTGGAGTTTTATGAGCATTACGTGTTCACCATCATCCGCGGCGCGTTGATGGGCGAGCAGTTCGAGAGCGAGCAGGTGAGCCTGTTCCTCAAGAAAAACGTAGTGATCGTTTTCCAGGAGCGCTCGGATTTCAGCTTCGAGCAGGTGCGCGAGCGCATCCGCCGCGGCACGGGCAAGATCCGCCATTGCGGGCCGGATTATCTTTATTACGCGATTCTCGACGAGGTGATCGATCATTACTTCCCGGTGCTGGATTATCTTAATGCGCAACTGGCCGCGATGGAGGAGCAGATTTTCGCCGCCGAAGCCCGCGATTTCTCGCCCGACCGTGACATCATCCAGCTGATCCACCACACCAAGAGCGACTTGCTTTTGCTCCACCGCACCATCTGGCCGATGAGCGATATCGTGGCGATGCTGATGCGCGAGGATTCCCCGCTCATCACCAAGAACACGCGCAGCTTCCTGCGCGATTGCTACGACCACAGCATCCAGGCGAACGAGCTTTCGCAGTTCTACCGCGACACGGCGGGCGGGTTGCTGAATACGTTTCTGGCGTATGAGGGGCACAAGACGAATGAGATCGTCAAAGTGCTCACCATGGTGTCGGCGGTGTTCATCCCGCTCAACCTGATCGCGGGCATCTACGGCATGAATTTCAGCAATATGCCGGAGCTGGAGTGGAGATACGGCTATTTCTTCGCCGTGATGCTGATGATCGGCGTGGCGTTTTCCATGCTGCTGATGTTCCAGCGCATGGGCTGGCTGCCGAGCGGGCTGAAGGAGAAAGCGCCGAACGATATTCCCTCGACGCCCGAGACTTAAAGAAACAGCCTTACCTCAACCCGCGCTCCAGCACGGCCTCCGGCGCGCTGGAAGGCGCGGGCGCGGGCATGTTTTCCGTTTTCGCCGGTATTTTCGGTTTGGCTTTTGCTGCCGGTTTGGCCGTCTCGGCAGGCTTGCGCGGCGGTGGCGCGGGCTTGCGTGGCGGGGTGGGCAGAGGAGCAATTTCATCCCCGGT
>CAYMDD010000148.1:0-4921 GCA_964389045.1 uncultured Rickettsiales bacterium | reverse complement strand
TCCCGCTACGCCGCTGTGCATATAGTCGCGCAGCCGTCTGGCGAATACCTTGCGGTCAATCGTTTTATCCGTATCGTTGCTTGCCATGACGCCTCTACTGCAAATTCTTCAAGCCCACCTGCACGCGGATGGAGGTGGCGGGTTCCACGTCGCGGTCGGAGGTGAGGTCGCGCTGGAGGGCGGTTACCAGGATCAGGCATTCGTTCTGGAAGGTTAAGCCCACGCCGGCATTGGTGGCGGAGTTGGCTTGCAGGTTCTGGCGCGCGGTGAAGTTGGCAGTCCATTCTTTCGTCAGGCGGAGCGATGTGCCGCCGTACACCTCCTCGCGCGAGCCGAGCACGGGGTCGTCGTCCAGCTTGAGATAGGCGCCGTTGATGTTCAAGCGTTCGAAGTTGATGCCTGCGTCCACTTCCTGGCGGTGCAGGGTGAGATTGTCCTTGTCGGCGCGGAAGCGGTAGGTAAAGTGAACGGGATCGTAGCCCATCTCCAGCCTGCCGATGACGTCGGAGAAGCGGCTGCGCAGATCGTTGGTGAGCGGAAAGAGGGGGTCGTCGTTGACGCGGTAATTCTGGCCCAAAAGCAGCGATGCATAGCGGTTTTGCATGAAATTCGCGTGCGTGCGGAAGCCGTAATGGATGCGCGGGCCGGTTTCCACGCGGTCGTAGCCGGGGAAGCGGTCTTCGCTGAAGATATTCAAGTCGCTGAATTCCGGCGTGGCGCTGTCTTCGTTGGGGATTTTGTCGGAATTGCCGCCGCGCGGGCTGACGATGAAATTGGCCAGCGGCTCGACGATGAGGTTGGCGTTTTCGAACCGGTTGATTAGCGGGTAGCGCCAGCTTACGCTCGCCTCCGGCACCAGCCTGCCGGTGGCGCCGTCGAAGGTGCGGCCATTTCCCGTCTGAAAATCGTTGACGTAATAGGCGTCGGCGCGCAGCTGGGTGGACAGCTCGAAGACATGCCCGCCGTCGGTGATATACGGCAGCCCCCATTTGGTGGTGAGCGAGAGGCGGCGGCTGTCCGCGCCTTCGTCGCGCATCAGCGACATGGCGTTGCCGCTGAAAGACAGGCGCGAGCCGTTGGAAAACGCCTCCGTCTGGTAGGCGAAATCGGCCAGCGGTGCCACCAGCGGCGTGCGGTCGTTATCGTCGATGGCAGTCAAGCCCTGGAAGGCGAGGCCTTGAATGCTGGCATAGCTTAAGCGCCCGGCGTTGACGAAGTTAAATCCTTCCGCGTAGACGCGCGAGGTCAGCTGCGTGTCCTGCTTGTTGAACTCGTAGCGGCGGAGGTAGGTGTCGTCGGTGGTGCGGTGGACGCTGAAGCCCCAGCCCCAGTTTTCGTTGAGGGTGAACGCGCCGTCGCCGAACACATGGCCGCGGAAATCCTTGCCCGCCTTTTCCTGGCCGCTGGCATCCAGCTCATCCGGCCTGGTGATGCTGCCGCGGAAGCTCATCTGGCCGTTTTCGAATTTCTGGCGGTATTCGCCCGCCATCACCAGCCCTTGCTCGGAGGTGTAAATCGGCGTCAGCGTGGCGTCGAACGTGGGCGAGAGCGCCAGATACACAGGAATGCTGTAGACCGACCCCAGATTGTCGGTATGCCGGTATTCCGGCGCGAGCAGGCCGCTCTTGTTCTCCGCCCCCGGCGTTGCGTGCGAGAGATAGGGCGTATAGAGCACCGGCACGCCGTAGAACTCCATGAAGGCATTGCGGTAGCGCACGGTTTCCTCCTCCGTGTCGATCATCACGCGGGAGGCTTTGATCTGCCACAGCGGCGTCTTGTCGCTGCCGTCTTCGCATTTGACGCGGCAGGGGGAATAAACGGCGCCTTTCAAGCGGGTCTGGCTCGCATCGATGCGCTTGGCCTCGCGCGCGGCGAACAGCGAATCGTCCGCCATGCGCACGCGGAACTGCTTCGCCAGGCCTCTTTGCATGTCTTCGCTTAAATTCGCCTCGTCGGCGAAATAGACGGTGCCGCTTTCCTCCAATATGCTCACATTGCCTTCCGCGTGGATGGTGCCGTTCGCGCGGTTATAGGTCAGCCGGTCGGTAAGCATGATCTGCTGTCCTTGCGTTACCGACACGTTCCCCGTGGCGGTCACCGTGTCGGCCTCGCGGTCGTACCGCATGTCGTCCGCTTCCAGCAGCACCGGCTCCTCATCAGAGAAAGCCGGGTTCGCCTTGATATCCGTCTTGGGGAAGCTGGTGGCGCTTCCCGCATAGGCAGGGCAAGCGCTGCTCAACAGCAGCAAGGCAAGGCTTAAGCGCAAGAAATGATCGGGTTCCGCATGCGCCTGCCGTGGCATCAGTGACCGAGGCGCTTCCAGATGCGCTTCTTGGCGAGGTACATGAACGCCACGAACACGGCCAAGAACAGCAGCACCTTGATACCCATCGTCTTACGCGCCTGCATCTCCGGCTCCGCCGCCCATTGCAGAAACACCGTCACGTCGCGCGACATCTGATCGATGGAGGCTTGCGTGCCGTCCTCATACGTCACCTGGCCGTCGGCTGCGATCGGCTGCGGCATGGCAAGCAGCCCGCCGGGGAAGTAGGGGTTATAATACATGCCGGCGGGCGCCACGACCCCTTCCGGCGGGGCTTCGTAGCCGATCAGCAGCGAGTGGAGATAGTTCGCGCCGTCCGGCCTGGCTTTGACGATCAGGCTTAAATCCGGGGGATAGGCACCGTTGTTGGCAGCGCGGGCGGCCTGCTCGTTGGGAAAGGGCGAGGGGAAACGGTCGGCGGGGATGCCGGGGCGCTCGAACATTTCGCCGGCGTCGTTCGGCCCGTCGGTGAAGGTATAGGAGGCGGCCAAGGCCTTGACCTCGTTTTCCGGGAAGCCGATTTCCACCAGGTTGCGGAAGGCCACGTGCTTCAGGCCGTGGCAGGCGGCGCAGACTTCCTTATACACCTGGAAGCCGCGCTGCGCGGCTTGTTTATCCACTATGCCCAGCATGCCGTCGAACGGCCAAACCATTTGCTTTGCCGGGCGTTGATCGGTAGCGGCGGATGACGGGGTTGCGCTGAAAAAGCCGAGTGCGCAGGCGGCGGCGAGTAAAAGCGTTTTCATCAGTGGCCTCCCCGCGCCATCAGCGGCAGATGCGTATCGTCCAGCACGGCTTTGGCGATGCTTTCAGGGATAGGCAGCGGGCGCTCGATCTTGAAATGGGTGATAAGGAACAGCAGCACGAAATGGAAGAAGTAATAGAACGTGGCGATCTGCCCCACCACCACATACATCCCCTCCGGCGGCTTGGCGCCGATATAGCCGAGCAGGATGACATCGGCGATATCGACCCAGAACATGCTCTTGTAGATCGGGCGGAAGGCGGCGGAGCGCACTTTCGAGCGGTCGATGAACGGGAGAAACGCCAGGATCACGATCGCCCCGAACATGGCGATGACGCCGAGGAGCTTATCGGGAATCGCCCGCAGGATGGCATAGAAGGGCAGGAAATACCATTCCGGCACGATATGCGCGGGCGTCACCAGCGGGTTGGCGGGAATGTAATTGTCCGGATGGCCGAGCTGGTTGGGCTGGAAGAACAGGAACCAGGAGAAGAAAATGGCGAACACGCCGATGCCGAGCGCGTCCTTCACCGTGTAATAGGGGTGGAAGGGAATCACGTCCTGCGGGCCTTTGACGTCGATGCCGAGCGGGTTGTTCGAGCCGAAGCGGTGCAGCGCCCAGATGTGCAGGAACACCACGCCCAGAAGCACGAAGGGCAGCAGATAGTGCAACGCGAAGAAGCGATTGAGCGTAGGATTATCCACTGAAAATCCGCCCCACAGCCAGTGCACGATGCCTTCGCCCACGCCGGGAATGGCGGAGAATAAATTGGTGATAACGGTCGCGCCCCAGAAGCTCATCTGCCCCCAGGGGAGCACATAGCCCATGAAGGCGGTGGCCATCATCAGGATGAAGATAATCAGCCCCAGCCACCACAGCACCTCGCGCGGGGCTTTGTACGAGCCGTAATAAAGCCCGCGGGCGATGTGGATGTAGACGGCGATGAAGAACATCGACGCGCCGACGGCGTGCATGTAGCGGAGCAGCCAGCCGTAATTCACATCGCGCATGATGCGCTCAACGGAATCGAAGGCGAGGCCGGTATTGGCGGTGTAGTTCATGGCGAGGAAAATGCCCGTGGCGATCTGGATCATCAGGCACATGCCGGCGATGAAGCCGAAATTCCACCAGTAGCTCAAATTCCTCGGCGTGGGATAGCCCTTGCCGACGGCGCTGTCCAGGAAGCCGAAGATGGGGAGGCGGTATTCCAGCCAGTCCTTGACGGAAGACGGCTTGTAATCGGGATCGTACTGGAGGGATGACATTGGTAAGCTAGCCTATCTTGATCTTCGTGTCGGAGAGAAACGCATATTCGGGCACCAGCAGGTTGGTCGGCGCGGGGCCTTGGCGGATGCGCCCGGCGGTGTCGTAAATCGAGCCGTGGCAGGGGCAGAACCAGCCTTTGTAATGCTCCTTGTCATCGATCGGGATGCAGCCCAGATGCGTGCACACGCCCACCATCACCAGCCATTGATCTTTGCCTTTTTTTACCCGGTCTTCGTCTTTCTGCGGGTCTTTCAGCTCGGAGATGGGGGTTTGCCGCGCCAGCTCGATTTCCTCCGGCGTGCGGCGGCGGATGAAGACCGGCACGCCGCGCCATTTGACCTTGATGGTTTGGCCGGGCTGGATGGGCGCTAAATCCACCTCGATCGAAGCGAGGGCGAGCGTGTCCGCAGCCGGGTTCATGCTGTCCACCAGCGGCCACAGCGCCGAACCCGCGCCCACCGCGCCCAGCGCCGCACCCGTCAGCACCATGAAATCGCGCCGGTTGGTGCCGGGATGGGTGGAGGCGTCTTGAGGTGCGGGAGTATCGCGGTGCGCGCCAAGCGCGGCGGGAAACGGGGATTCGGAC
>CAYMDD010000147.1:0-4922 GCA_964389045.1 uncultured Rickettsiales bacterium | reverse complement strand
CGATGATACTGGTAATCAAAGAGAAGCTGGATGGCTATAAAGCTCAACAATCCGTCGTCGAAGCCATACGCGGGATCATGAGCGGCATCATCGCCGACACGCAGGAATACATAGAGCGCGACCGGAAGCGCGGGAGGGAGTAACGCATGTTTTCTTTAAATGACAAAAAAGCGCTGGTGACCGGCGCCACCGGCGGCATCGGCGGCGCGATTGCCCAAACGTTTTACGAAGCGGGCGCAAGCCTTGCCATCTCCGGCAGCAAACAGGAGAAGCTGGAAAAGCTGGCGCTGGAATTATCGTCATCCCCGCGCAGGGATGACGTCTTCTCTATCCCTTGCGACCTCTCGCAGCTCGATACCGTCGATCAGCTCATCAAGGAAGCGGAGGAGCGCTTGAATGGCCTCGACATCCTGGTGTGCAATGCGGGCATCACGCGCGATACGCTTGCCATGCGTATGAGCGACGAGCAGTGGCAGAGCGTCATCGACATCAACTTAACCGCTACCTTCCGGCTGATCCGCGCGAGCCTCAAAGGCATGATGAAGCGGAGAGCAGGGCGCATTATCATCATTACTTCCGTCGTCGGCCATTCCGGCAATCCCGGGCAGGCCAATTACGCCGCGGCCAAAGCAGGCTTGGCAGGCATGGCGCGCGCGCTTGGCTTAGAGACCGCTTCGCGCGGCGTCACCGTCAACTGCATTGCCCCCGGCTTCATCGCCACGCCGATGACGGACGTGCTGACGGAGGAGCAGAAAGCGCGTATCCTCCCCAACATTCCGCAAGGGAAAATGGGTACGCCGCAGGACGTCGCCGCGAGCGCCCTGTTCCTGGCGAGCGACGAGGCGGCCTACATCACCGGCCAGACGCTGCACGTGAACGGGGGAATGTATCTGGGGTAATGGTGCAAAGCGTCAGCTGCGCTATTTACAGTTGACGCGTGGCCAAAATCCTGTAATCACTCTGCGTCAGTTACATTATCCCATCGGTTAACATCATCAGGAAAAGACTCATGAGCGATATCGCAGAACGCGTGAAGAAAATTGTCGTCGAGCACTTAGGCGTCGAAGAATCCAAGGCCGTGCCGGAAGCAAGCTTCATCGACGATTTGGGCGCCGACTCGCTGGATACCGTCGAACTCGTCATGGCGTTCGAGGAGGAATTCAACTGCGAAATCCCCGACGACGCGGCGGAGAAAATCCTCACCATCCAGGACGCCATCAACTACATCGAAAGCCACGCCCAGAAAGCGGCTTGAAACCCTTGAAGGCATCGTCGTCCGTTTTTAGGGGCGGCCAATAACTATGAAACGTGTCGTCATCACCGGCTTAGGGCTTGTTACCCCGCTCGGCAGCGGCGTGGAGCATGTCTGGCACCGCCTGACCGCCTCCCATTCCGGCCTATCGCCCATCACGCGCATCGACGTGTCCGACCTGCCCGCGCGCGTGGCCGGTCAGGTGCCCAGAGGCGCGGGCGAGGGCGAGTTCAACGTGGATAGCCACATTCCGCCTAAAGAGCAGAAGCGCATGGATGAGTTCATCCATTTCGCCTTCGGCGCTGCCGACCAGGCGATTGCCGACGCGGGCTGGAACCCGGAGGGCGATGAAGCGCGCGAACGCACCGGCGTGCTGATCGGCTCAGGCATCGGCGGCATGCCGATGATCGAGGAAGCCGCGCTGACCTTGCACGAAAAAGGCCCCCGCCGCATCAGCCCGTTCTTCATCCCCGCCTGCCTCATCAACCTCGCTTCCGGGCAGATCTCGATTAAATACGGGTTCAAAGGCCCCAACCATTCCGTAGTCACCGCCTGCTCCACCGGCGCGCACGCCATTGGCGACGCGGCGCGCCTGATCCAGCACGGCGACGCGGACGTGATGATCGCAGGGTCGGCGGAGGCCACCATCTGCCGCTTAGGCCTCTCCGGCTTCGCCGCCTGCAAGGCGCTTTCCACCGGCTATAACGACACGCCGGAAAAAGCTTCCCGTCCGTGGGATAAAGGGCGAGACGGTTTCGTGATGGGCGAAGGCGCGGGCGTGGTGGTGCTGGAGGAATGGGAGCACGCCAAAAAGCGCGGCGCCAAGATCTACGCGGAAGTGGCGGGCTACGGATTATCGGGCGACGCTTACCACATCACCGCCCCCAGCCCGGAAGGGGACGGGGGTTTCCGCGCCATGAAAGCGGCGCTTAGGAACGCGGGCATGAACCCGGAGAGCATCGATTACATCAACGCGCACGGCACCTCCACGCCCTTGGGCGATGAGATCGAGCTGGGAGCCGTTAAACGCTTGTTCCAGGAACATGCCTACACGCTTTCTATGTCCTCCACCAAATCCGCCATCGGCCATCTGCTTGGCGGCGCAGGCAGCGTGGAGGCGATTTTCTCCGTGCTCGCCATCCGCGACAATATCGCCCCGCCGACCTTGAACCTGGAAGACCCCAGCGAAGGATGCGACATCGATTTAGTGCCGCTCAAAGCCAAAGAGCGCACCATCGACGTGGCGCTCTCCAACTCCTTCGGCTTCGGCGGCACCAACGCCAGCGTGGTCTTAAAGCGCGTCTAGCGCCCTAGCTTTCACAGCAAAGGCAGGCTTCCTGGTTTTTTGACAGCGGAATCGCCTGTCCGAGGTGGGATATTCCATTGTGCCACGCGAAGCGAGGCGGCCTATTGCAGCGACACGAACATTCGGCACTGATCGCTCGTCAACGTCAGGTTATATGCGCGCGCTGTAGCGTCGACAACGCACTGGCCCGGATGGGTGTCCAGCGGAATGGGGCTGTTGACGAAACTCTGGAACCATACGGTGTCAACCGCGCGCACCCGGCCTGTGCTGGGGATGCCGTCGTCTAATTTGGCGTCAAGAGCATATGATTCAGCAGGCGTCAGAGCAGGTGAGGGGGAGTGCTGGTCAATCCATGCTAATGCAGGCGCAACATCGCTGGTGGTTATTAAAAGTAAAAACCCGAGCTGCTCTCTATCCGTAAACGCTAATAGTCCGTATCGCGGCTTGATAACGAGAGGCGGCACTTCGTACCCGGAACCGACGCGCATCGGCGGCGATCCCCAACCATGAGGAATATAATTGCCTTTGATGAAACCTGCGCTGCTTAGATCCACAAAGAATATTTGCGGTTCGCCGACTACTAAGGGCGCATCGTTGTAATAAGGAACCGCTTGGCTTGGAAAGCACCCCCGGATGCGCCCATCGAGACGCTGGCAGTAAGGGTCCCAAGTTCCATAACCCGCGCTCGCCGTTGAGGCAAAGCCGAATTGAGTGCGGGTTGTATCGCTGATATCCCCCGGCAATCCGCCATATTTAAGCTTAAACGTGTTGGCTGCCACCGTGAATTCGTTGAGTTCAGATACTTGCTTTCTGATAAGCGCGGTCGCAATAATATCCTTGCCGACAAGCACTCCGCCGGCAATCAAACCCAGGATGACCAGCACAATCGAAAGCTCAATCAGGGTAAATCCGTTCCGCCGGCAGCGAGCTGCAGGAGGTATTCCGAGCGAAACAAAATTTTTCATGCTAAAGAGTTTCTTCATTATAAATTCATAGTTGCATATTAGGTTGGGATTAAAATTTAATGAGTTTTCCGCTTTGACGGAAAACAATTCGTGCCGAGGGTCTTCCTTGGCTTCGGCACGCTCCCGTGCTAAACAGCCGCATGGCGAAAACTTTGAAATGGAAATGGATAGGAACGGCGCTGGCGGCAACGTTTCTATTCAGCGCCGCCATCGCTTGGCAGCTTACCCGCCCCGGCCCGCTGGCGCAGGACAAAGCCGTGGTGCTTGCCAAGGGGTTGGGGGTGGAGGCCATCGGCGATGCGCTGGAAGAGCAAGGCATCATCCGCGCATCCTTCTGGTTTCGCGTGGCCGCGCTCATCTCGGCCAAGCACCGCCGCCTGCGCGCGGGGGAGTATGCGTTTGCCGCCCATACCAGCGTATGGAATGCGCTGGAGCTGCTGACGGAAGGCAAAACCGTGCTGCGGCGCATCACCGTCCCGGAAGGGCTGACGGTTAATGAAATAAGAGCGTTGCTGCTGGCCGAAACCGCGTTGACGGGCGAAGTGCCGGAGCGCATCGCCGAAGGTTCGCTGTTGCCGGAAACCTACCGGTTCTCGTACGGCGACCGCCGCGAGGAGATCGTTGAGCGCATGGAAAGAGGCATGCGCGAAGTGCTCTCGGATGCCTGGGAGAAGCGGGCGGAAGGCCTGCCGCTGGCGACCCCGGCGGAGGCGCAGGTGCTCGCCTCGATCGTGG
Source organism: uncultured Rickettsiales bacterium (assembly GCA_964389045.1). GTDB lineage: Bacteria > Pseudomonadota > Alphaproteobacteria > Rickettsiales > SXRF01 > CAYMDD01. The sequence goes on along the minus strand of CAYMDD010000147.1, from coordinate 664 downwards.
AGAAGGAAACCGGCGTGGCGGATGAGCGGGCGCGCGTGGCGGCGGTATTCGTTAACCGGTTGAAAAAGGGCATGAAGCTGCAATCCGACCCCACCACCGTCTATGCCATTCTCCACGCTGAAGGAGCCATGAACCGCGCCCTGACCCTGGACGATCTCGAACGCCGGCTGCCCTTTAACACCTATTGGATCGATGGTCTGCCGCCTGCGCCGATCTGCAACCCCGGCAAAGCCGCCATCGAGGCGGCGCTTCATCCCGCCCCCACGGATGAGTTGTATTTTGTGGCGACCGGCGACGGCGGCCACCGCTTTGCGGCGACGTTTGAGGAGCATACGGCCAATGTCCGCCAATACCGCGCCCGCATGAAGCAAAAATCCTTAAAAAAATGAAACCTTTTGGCGAAAAAGAGGGTGACAAGCGCGCGGAATATCGCTATAGGCCTGCCCATGCCCGATAACCATACCTTACTCGTCACCGGCGGCGCCGGTTTCATCGGCAGCGCGTTTGTGCGCCTGGCGGAAGCCAACGGCGCGCATGTCGTCGTGCTCGACAAGCTCACTTATGCCGGACACCGCATCAACCTGGAAGGCACAAAATGCGAATTGATCGTCGGCGACATCGCCGACGAAGCGCTGGTGGAAAGACTGTTCAAGCAGTATAAGCC
>CAYMDD010000146.1:2118-4954 GCA_964389045.1 uncultured Rickettsiales bacterium | reverse complement strand
GTTATCGATGAGCGCGCGGGGCGCATCGGCGGCGATCTTCAGCGCGCCCAGGCGATGCGCGACGAAGCGGAATCGATGCGCCTGCAATACGAGCGCGTCCTGGCCGATGCCCGTGATCGCGCGCAAACCGTATTCGCGGACGCGTCACTCGCCATCAAGCGCCGGTCCGATGCGGCGAATGCCGAGATGGAAAAAAAGCTCTCCGCCAAGATCGCGGAGGCGCAAACCCGCATCGCCGCCGAGAAGCAAGCGCTTTATGCCGCTCTTTCCGGCAGCGCGGATGCGCTGGTCGGCCAGATTGTCGAGAAATTCACGCATGTCCAGCCGAGCGGGCAGCGCGTGGCCGGCGCGCTTGCTTCCGTGAAGCAACAAGTCAATTAGCGAGTTCTTATGTGGGCGGATCCGAGTCTCTGGGTAACGATTGCGTTTATTACCTTTTTCGTGCTCTTCGGCAAAAAGCTGTGGCGCTTTTTGGCGCAAGCCCTGGATAAGCGCTCCGCGCAGATTGCCCGCGAGTTGAAAGAGGCGGAGTCTTTGCGCCAGGAGGCCGAGGATACGCTTTCGGCCTACAAGAAAAAATACGAGGACAGCATGCGGGAGGCGGAGGAGATTATCGTCCGCGCCCGCGCCAGCTCAGAAACCATGATCACCCAGGCGGAAGCGGAGATAAACGCCTCACTTGAACGCCGCGTCGCCCAGGCGGAAACCCGCATCGCCGAAGAAGAAAAGCGCGCGGTGGCGGAAGTGCGCAACCATGTGGTCGATATTACTATCGCAGCGGCGCGAAGCATCGTCATGGAGCATATCCAGCAGATGCGCGGCGATGAAATCGTCCGCGACGTGATTGCCGATATGGAACGGAAAATCCATTGATTCGGCGGAAGTAAACGGCATGGTTTCCGTTTCCTTTTCCGCATGCCTCAAGCTTATTTTCGTTTAATGCAAACGTCTTCCGCACCGCGCTTGGGCGAATGGCTGACGGAGCGCGAATGGCTGGCGGCGGCGGAAGTGGAAGAGGCGCTCGCCGAACAGCACCGGCGCGGTGGCCGGCTGGGCGATATTCTCCTCGCGCGCGGAAAAATCGGCTATTTAAGGCTTTACCAGGCAATGGCCGAACGGGAAGCCATGCCCTTTGCGGATCTGCTGCGCGATCCCCCGGATGCCGCGTTATGCAACGCCGAATCTCTCGATGAGTATATCGCGCACGGAGCGATTCCCTGGAAGAAGGAAGGGGATGTGCTGCTGATTGCCGTTTCGAACCCACAAGACTCGCTGCTGGAAATATGGCTCCACCGTAATTACGGGAATAACTGGCGATGCGTGATGACCTCCCCGCATGATATCCGCATCGCCGTGGCGCGGCTGTTCGAGGCGAGGCTGACCCTGGAGAGCTGCGAACGCTTCCACCTCACCCAGCCGCACGCTTCCGCAAAGCATCTGTTATTCCCGAAGCAGCAAAGGGGATTTCTCCTCTTAGGCGCTTTCCTCATGGTCGCCCTATGCTGCGCCACTGCGCACAGCCTGGTGGCGCTCGTGGTGCTGTTTCAAGTGCTTTACAGCGCTACGATGCTGTTTAAGGCTATTGTTTATTATCTTGGCAAGCGAGCGGCGCGCATGCCGAAAATGCGGCCTGTATCCATACCGGATGGCGATTTGCCCGTTTACACTGTGCTGGTGCCGCTGTTTCGTGAGAAAGAAAGCTTAAGGCGCCTGATTGCCTCGTTATACGCGCTGGATTATCCGCCTTCCAAGCTCGACATTAAATTGCTGTGCGAAGCGGACGACCGGGAAACGATCGAAGCGGTAAAAGCCTTGCAGCCCGCCTATCATATGCAGATCGTCATCGTCCCGCCTTCATTCCCGCGCACCAAGCCCAAGGCATGCAATTACGGCATGCGCTTCGCCCGCGGAGAATACATCACCATCTACGATGCGGAAGACCGGCCTGAGCCGCAACAGTTGAAAAAAGCTGTGGCCGCATTCCGCGCTTTGCCCGATGATGTCGTCTGCCTTCAGGCCAGGCTGCGTTATTATAATTCGCATGAGAATCTGCTGACGCGATTGTTCGAGCTGGAGTACCGCATCTTGTTCGAGGCGCTGCTCCCCGGCCTTGAAAGCTTGAGCGTGCCGCTTCCTTTGGGTGGCACAAGCAACCATTTCTCCGTAGCCCGGCTAAAGGCGCTGGGCATGTGGGACCCGTACAACGTCACGGAAGATGCGGATTTAGGCGTGCGCTTGAGCGCCAAGGGCTTCCGCACCCTTATGCTTGATTCGGAGACGAAAGAGGAGGCGCCGCTTCGCATATCCGCCTGGCTGCGCCAGCGCTCCCGTTGGGTGAAAGGGTATATGCAAACCTGGCTGGTGCATATGCGCGAGCCTTTGGCGCTCTATAAGCGTATCGGGATGCTGCCTTTCCTGGGCGTGCAGTTTTTCATCGGCATTTCCTGTGTAGGGTTTCTTACCGCGCCGATCATTTTCGCGCTGTCCCTGCTGCTTGCATGGGGAGATTATGCACATGCATCCGAATTAGCCCCGGCATGGCTGCTGCCGCTTTCTTGGGTGAACCTTGCGTCATTCGTGATATTGCACTGGCTGCAAGCGCTGCCGATGCGGGCGGCGAAGGATGAAAATCCGCAAGGATTTTACCGCGCCGTACTCATGTTCCCCGCATATTGGATACTGCATTCCATCGCCAGCTACAAAGCACTATGGCAACTAGTGCGAAAGCCGCATTTCTGGGAAAAAACAAGCCACGGCGTTTCACGCTTCAGCGTATAAAAAGTTTGTAAATTGCCTATTTTCGCTTGCAGCCTCGCCGCCGCCTTCGATAAGGTTT
>CAYMDD010000146.1:1659-2108 GCA_964389045.1 uncultured Rickettsiales bacterium | reverse complement strand
ATGCGCATATCGCGCATGAATCGATGCTCCCCCAAGATCACACTGAAGTCACGCTTGACGAAAAAGCCAACACGATAGCGCTTTATAAAAGCGAGCTTGTTGGCATGCGTCAGAAAATAGAAAGTCTCATTCTCCGCAGGGAATCGCTTAAAGCCGATATGCTAAAGCTGCGCGAAGAGCTTGGCGCATTGCAGGCGGCCAAGGCAGCTGTTGAGCGCGATAATGAGGAAATGTGGCTGAAGCGCCACCGTGCGCTCTGCCAGCGCAATGACGCCTATGCCTATATCAGGCTGATGAAAAAACAAGCGCACCCCAAGCGTTTTATCACACCGCCATCGCCGCCTATATTGAATTCCGATGCGCCTATCGGCGGGACGTTTTCCTTACCCGAACTTTCCTGTTCGATGCAGAATGTAGAGAAATTCATTTCATTTCGGTATGGGCTTATC
>CAYMDD010000146.1:0-1649 GCA_964389045.1 uncultured Rickettsiales bacterium | reverse complement strand
CTACATTCCTGTGCCGAAAGTAGCAAGCCAGACGATGTTCAATGCGCTAATGCGCTACCATCGATCCCAAGACGACTATCTTTTTTCGGCGCAGTCGCTGGACAGCCTATTTCAAGAATTTCCAAAAACGCGCCATTACTTCCGCTTCTCCGTAGTACGTCACCCGTTTACGCGCTGTGTTTCCTGCTATCTCGATAAGCTGCAGAACATTACACTTAAGAAAAACGCAATGTTTTTAAGATCCGGCATATCGCCATTGCCCGAGTCCTTTGCTGAATTTATAAGCATGCTTAACGGCGAGTCTGGAGAAGACCGTAGTGCCAATGCGCATTGGGGGAGGCAGATTGCTCTGCTTACCGACAGTGAGGGCGCGTGGCATATACATGCCGTGGCAAGGCTTGAAAATCTGGAAGCGGACATTGCCGCCATTTTCCAGCAGCGCGGCCTTCCCAGCTTATGTTTCACAAAATTCAAAAATCGCCGTGAATCTTATCAAAATCCCAATGAAAGCGTATTTTACACGGACAATGAATTTTACTGGTCCGCAGCGAATGAAGCGAATATTCTCATACGCTATGCCGAGGATTACGCGCGCTTAAACTACCAGCCTTTTGCCTTACAAGCGCAGCTTCTTTAAGCCGCGCCGAGGCGCACTGTTTCGTTCTCGCCGCCCTTCGATGCTTCGCCCGTCAGCCTGGCTTTGACATAACCGTAGGCATAAACGAACGCGCTGGAGGGACTGTCCCAGTACTCGGCGGACTCGGCGTGCACGCAGATAAGCGCGATATTGGGATCGTCGGCGCCTTTGGGAAACCAGGTGCGAAGCGGTTCTTTCCACAGGCGCTGAATAAGCGCATGATCGCGCACCGCTTCCGCCGTTCCGCTGATGGAGACATAGTTGTTTTTATCCGGCTCGGAATAGCTGAGGAGCACGCGCGGGTCTTTGGCGATCTCCGCGATTTTCGGGGAGGTTGCGGAGGTGAAGAACCATAAGCGATCGTCTTCCGTCCGCTCCACTGCCGCCATCGGGCGGGCATGGAGCGAGCCGTCTACTCCGTGCGTAACGAGTTGAGCGTAGCGGATGTCCTTAATGAGTTCCCATACTTTTTCGCGGGCTTCGCTTTCGGTTTTGGCGTTCATACGTACATATCTACAAGTTTGAACGGGGAAGGGGCGACAAGAGCTGCATGCCGGATCGGGCGGCGTTCTCTAATGCGCAAGTATGGAGCGTTTAGTATGGCGGTAACGGGCAGGGTCATAAGCTTGATTACTCGTTATTTTAGTCGTTACGCTTCTGACTATTCCAGCAACCGGCATAGGCGAACAATAAGGATAAGGCGCGCGCTGAATAAGTTTTGTGAAAACGCCCTCTGCGGCTGGGGACGCTTGATTTCTCAAGTAGCTGCAAAAGCACATGAAACGCGAAGGCTAAATTTATAAAACAACGCTTGCAATCCCCCAATGGAGCAACTATATACCTTTTTCTCCTTAAGACGCGGTGGGGGCTTTAAACCGGCTATCAGCAATTGATAGTTAAATGAAGGCCCCGCGATAAAGCGATTATAAAAATAATCCTTGTTGACACTGCAAAAATGGAATAGTATAGCAACTTCCCTTCGATATGAAGAGTTGCTTTGAGATTGTAGCGC
>CAYMDD010000145.1:0-4978 GCA_964389045.1 uncultured Rickettsiales bacterium | reverse complement strand
TGGAGAACGCAACGATCGTCACGTCCGCCCCCTCGCGCAGCACCGCCGCCTTGCCGATGGGGAGCATGAAATCCGCATCCTCCGGCACCTCGAAGCTTTGCCCGTAGAGGATTTCATTTTCCAGGAACACAACCGGGTTCGGGTCGCGGATTGCGGATTTGAGCAATCCTTTCGCGCTGGCCGCGTCATACGGCGCTATCACCTTCAAGCCCGGCACATGCGCGTACCAGCTGGCGAAACACTGCGAATGCTGCGCCGCCACCCGCGCTGCAGCGCCATTGGGGCCGCGGAACACAATCGGGCACCCGATCTGCCCGCCGGACATATAGCGCGTCTTGGCTGCCGAATTGATGATCTGGTCGATCGCCTGCATGGCGAAATTAAACGTCATGAATTCCACAACCGGCTTCAACCCCTGCATCGACGCGCCGACGGCAAGCCCTGCGAACCCGTGCTCGGTAATGGGCGTGTCCACCACCCGGCCAGCGCCGAATTCCTGAAGCAGCCCTTGCGTCACCTTATACGCCCCCTGGTACTCGGCCACTTCCTCGCCCATAACGAACACCTCCTCATCACGGCGCATCTCCTCGGCCATGGCATCGCGGAGGGCTTCACGTACGGTCATTGTAGGCATAGGTTTTTCTCTAATGTTAGATGGGGTTGGCGAGCGTAATATCCGTATACGTAATGCCCATAGGGTATTGCTCTCGATACACTGAAAATCTACCAAACCGCGTGCGGGTAATGATCGCGGATGGCGCGGTCTCTCGTAATAAGCGGTATACCATGAACAATGCATTCCGCCACTATTAATCGATTGAACGGGTCGCGCGTCCAGGAAAGCGCGTACGCCGCGCGAAGCTCGGCAGTGCGCTGATAGAGGACTGCACTTCGCGCATGGACATGGAAAGCTTATTGCCTTTCTGCTCCATCAGCATCAATTCCAGCCAGACGAAGGCGGGCACCATAAAAGGCGTATGGTTGGCAAGTGCATAGGCGCGCGGGGAAAATTTGGCCAGATCGCGGCTATAGAGCCAGATGACGACATTCGTATCCAGGGCGATCAGCGCGCTCATTTGCCGAGACGCTCATCCCATTTGCGCAGCCATTCTTCCTCATCCCAAACGCGGTAATTTTCCAATTCCTCTTCACTGCCCAGCCATAAACGGCGTTTCGGAAGCTTGCTTAACCGGTCGAGCAAACCGGCACCGGGCGCATTCGGTTCAACATGCATGTTTCCGACCGGCTCCGGGTTCAGATAAATACTCCGCCCTTCACGCGCAATCTCCAGCGGCTCGCCGGTGGCGATCACGCGATCCACGAGCTTATAAATACTATTACGCAGTTCGGTGACGGAGACTTTTTGCATAATGGGAGCATAACACGTACGTGTCAAGCAATCACATCCGTCCACAGCTCCGATTCCGGCGGCTCCGGCGATTCCTTGGCGAATTCAGCGGCGTCATTGACCACCTGCTTCACCTCCCTGTCGATGGCCTTGAAATCCTCCTCGCCTGCGATGCCCTCGCGCGTGAGCTTGCCCTTCAGGCCTTCGATGGGATCGCGCTGTTCCTTATATTCCTCCACCTCTTCCTTGGTGCGGTACTTCGCCGGGTCGGACATGGAGTGGCCGCGGTAGCGGTAGGTTTTCATCTCCAGGATCATCGGCCCGCCTCCTCCGCGCACGTAATCGATGGCCTCCTGCCCGGCTTCCTGCACGGCGAGCACGTCCATACCGTTGACCTGCCTGCCCGGGATGCCGAAGCCCTCGCCGCGCTTGTAAAGGTCGGTCGTCGCATGGCTGCGCTTGGTGGACGTACCCATCGCGTATTCGTTGTTCTCGATCACGTAGATCACGGGGAGTTTCCAAAGACTCGCCATGTTAAACGCTTCATACACCTGCCCCTGGTTGATCGCCCCGTCGCCCAGATAGGTGTAGGAAATGCGCCCGTTGCCGCGGTATTTATGCGCGAAGGCGATGCCCGTGCCGAGAGGCACTTGCGCGCCCACAATCCCGTGGCCGCCGAAAAACTGCTTCTCCACGGAAAACATGTGCATGCTGCCGCCCTTGCCCTTGGAGAAGCCGCCGATCCTTCCCGTCAGCTCCGCCATGATGCCGTTTGCGTCCATCCCGCAGGCGAGCATATGCCCGTGGTCGCGGTAGGAGGTGATGACCGAATCCCCTTCTTCCGCCACCGACTGCAAGCCCACCACCACCGCTTCCTGACCGATGTAGAGATGGCAGAATCCGCCGATCAGCCCCATGCCGTAGAGCTGTCCCGCTTTTTCCTCGAAGCGGCGGATCAGTAGCATGTCTTTGTAAAGCGTGAGCAGCGATTCTTTGTTGTGACGTAACGGCGCGTGCGCGCTAAACACGGGGCCGGAGGGTTTGGGTGCGGATTTGGCCATGGCGGTGGTGATGTTTTTTTAAAGAAAACGAAGAAAATCTAAGCGCACCATTAGAAGGAAAAAACCCGCCTTGGCAAGCCTTTCTCTCACCCCCCCGCTATGCTGCGGTGCAATATAACTTCGCTTATCGCGGCGAAAAATCTTTAGCGCCGACCACCGTGTCGTTCCCGCCTGCATACCCCAGCACAATCCGCGCGCGCTCGTCGAGCATATCCAGGTCGAGCGAGGCGGAGGACAGGAGCTTCACGTTTTTCTCCAGCTTCTCGCGCTCCGCCTTTGCCGCCGCCAGCTCCTGCTTCAAATGCTCCAGCCGCTTGGATTCCCGCACCCACGCATACAAGCCCCGCTCGCCAGAAAGCGCATGGAAGCCGATGTAGAAGATCACCAGCAACAGCAGCAGCGGTTTAAGCGCATGGCGAATCGGCGAGATGCGGGACGGCTGGGGCATGGGCGGCGTGATTTTAAGGCGGGGATTGCAAACGCCAGCGTATCGCCGTTACCAGGCAGTTGGCAAGCGTGTTTTTGGATAGTTTAAAAGTTAATTTTCTTTCGCCCCGGCAGCTTTTCCACCACCGCCCGCTTCTGCTCTTCCGCCATCTCCGGCCAGGCTGCGATTTCCTCTACGCTGCGCAAACAGCCAGCGCAATAGCCGGTTTCAGAGTCTACCGCGCATATATTGATGCAGGGCGACGGAACCGTCACAGCACATCCAGCCGGTCGGGATAATCGCTCATGATGCCGCTTACTCCCATCCGCTTCAGCTTGAGCATCTCCGCCGGCTCGTTGACCGTCCAGACATAAACGGGCAGCCGCGCCGTCTCCGCCATCCGCATCACCGCAGGCGTGAGCTTGGTGTAGCACAAGGTGATCGCATCCGCGCCGCCTGCGATGGCGCGTCTCAAGGTTCGTGGCGCACGCTTGTAGCTGAAACCCAAGGGAATATCGGGCATCGCGCGCTTGACCTTGGAGAGCGCCGCATGGTCGAAGCCGATCAGCATGGCCTGCCCCGGCAGCAGGGTTTTCCCTTCCACTGCACGCCGCACCGCACCGGCCACGTGCAAGGCACAGGAAGGATGCTTGATTTCCAGAAACAGGCGCATACCTTGTGCCTGGGCAAACAATGCCTCAAGCATCGCCACGCGCGCGGGCGGAATCCGCATGCGCTTCGGCAGTTTCAAGGGGAGCGCCGCAAGCGCCTCGAAATCAAGGTGGTCAACGGCTTTCCTGCGCCCCGTCAAGCGTTTGATAGTGGCGTCGTGCCACAGGATCAGCACGCCGTCCTTCGTGGCGCGCACATCGACTTCCACCCCGTCCGCGCCCATATCGCGCGCAAGCGCCACCGCGGCAAGCGTGTTTTCCACCGCATAGGCCGATGCGCCGCGGTGGCCGATACGAAGAGGAGCGGGCATCGCCTTTAAAGCGCTTTAAATATCCAGGTTGCTGACTTTCAGCGCATTGCTCTGGATGAACTCCCGCCGCGGCTCCACCACATCGCCCATCAACGTGGAAAAGATCGACTCCGTTTCCACATCGTCCACCACTTCCACTTTCAGCAGGCGGCGGGTTTCCGGGTTCAGCGTGGTGTCCCACAGCTGCTCCGGATTCATTTCCCCCAAGCCTTTGAACCGCTGGATAGTCGAGCCTTTGCGGCCTGCATCCATCACCGCCTGATAGAGCGCCGAAGGCGAAAGAATCTCGCTCTCCGCCCCCTTGCGCGCAAAAGTCAGCGGGCTGACAAAATACTCGAACAATCCGCCATGCGCGCCGATTGCCTCCGCTTCCCGCCCTTGCAGGTGGCGCTCCTCAAATATGTAAAGCTCCTCCACCCCGCGCACCTGGCGGCTTAAGCGGTACTGCCCGTGTCCGTACGCCACGTTCCAGGGCGATGCCTCGCCGAACAGCCGGAGCAGCGCCTGCGCCCAGGCCTTGGCCTTCACCTCTCCTTCGCCGGGCGCAAACAGGCCGGCAAGCGCGCCCGCCTCGATCAGCTTTAGGGGAATCCGGCGCGTATAGGCGCTTAAAGCTTCCGTCACCTTTGCCGCTTTCTCAACGATGGCTTGAAGCGGCTCTCCCTCGGCCTTGCTGCCGTCCGCCAGCGTCAGCGACGCTTCCTCCATGCCGCTCGCCAGCAAATGCTGCTCCAGCGCGGCGTCATCTTTCAGATACACGTCCGAGTTGCCTTTTTTGAGCTTATAAAGCGGCGGCTGCGCGATGTAGAGATATCCCTTCTCGATCAAATCGCGCATCTGGCGGAAGAAGAAGGTGAGCAAAAGCGTGCGGATATGCGAACCGTCCACGTCCGCGTCGGTCATGATGATAATCTTGTGGTAGCGCGTCTTTTCGATGTTGAATTCCTCTCTGCCGATGCCGGTGCCGATGGCGGTGATGAGCGTGCCGATTTCCGCCGATCCCAGCATCTTGTCGAACCGCGCCCGCTCCACGTTCAAAATCTTTCCCTTCAAGGGCAAAATCGCCTGGAAATTGCGCGAGCGTCCCTGCTTGGCGCTGCCTCCCGCCGAATCGCCCTCGACGATGAAAAGCTCGGATTTCGCCGGGTCGCGCTCCTGGC
>CAYMDD010000144.1:0-5004 GCA_964389045.1 uncultured Rickettsiales bacterium | reverse complement strand
ACTGCCGGGTCATTGGTGGCAGATTTCATCAAGTACGGCGTATTGATCGAAATCACCGGCCAGCAACGCAACCGCCTTTTCTTATTCAAAGATTATCTCGGCCTATTTACAAAATAACTTAGGTGAATAAAAGCGGTGATCTTATATCTTCGCCGAGGTAAACGAAGCGTTCTTGCGGGACTGCCGGGTCTGGGGAGGATTGGTTTCCAGCTCATCGTGCTCCTGCACTTCGCTGGCGAGCGGGGTGGTCAGCCCGCTGATGAACGCCTCCACCATGTCGCCCGCTTGCGAAAGGATATTCGGCTCATGCCGGTCGATCGCGTCCGGGGAGGTCACCAGGCGGCGCATGCTCAGTAAAGTAACGAGTAAGGAGATGACCGTAAGGAGCAGCACAATACCTGCGGTGAGGAACAGCGCCGCATCCGGCTCCGTGCCCTGCGCCAGCATAAAGCGGTAGCCGCCGTAGACCATCGCCAACAGCAGCGTGCCCGCCATCATGCCGGTGACGATGGTGAGTCCTACCACCGCCGTTAGATTGCCCATGAAGCCGCGAAGCACGTTGCGTTCGGAGACACGGCGGTTCAGCAGGTACAGGCCTAGCAGTTTGCCGATATGCAGCAGCGCCATGAGACAATCCGTTTCGAGTGTTTTTTAAGCGCTGTTTTTTTAACGGCGGCGCAGGATGCTTGCCAGCAGAAAGCCGACGCCCGCGGCAATCAGCGTGGACTGGATGGGCTTTTCCTGCACTTTCACGGTGTACTGGTCTACCGCTTCCTGCATGTTTTCCTTCCGCGTCACGATATACTGGCGGATATCCGCTCCCGCGCGGTGGGCGACCAGGCGCAGGTTCTGGCCGATGGTTTCCACGTCCTCTCGCAGCGCCTCGCCGCCTTCGCGGAGCACATCCTTCGCGTCGTTCATGGCGCTTTTCGTGGCGGCGCTGTTATCTTCGCGCGAGTAGCGGTTCTGGCTCGGCTCGGCGGTGGTGCCGCTCTTGCGATTTTTGTCCACGGTGGTGGTGTTTGAAGTGTTCGTCATAAATCCTCCTGTTTCAAGTTTTTGTATTGTCTGTTTTTTAAACCTGCCCGGCAGGAATGCCGGGCAGGGTCTTCAAGTGGTTTAGGCGTTTAGCGGGTTGCTTGTGCGCCCTGGAAGAAGTCGATCTCGACTTCCACGCGGCGGTCCGGCTGCAAGCAGGCGATGCGCTCGGCGCGCTTCATGCTTTCCGGGCAGTTGGCCTTGGGCGCGCTCTCGCCCAGCCAGCGGGTTTCCGCCAGGCGGGTGTTCAAATACCCGCGCGAGGTCAGGTAGTTCTGCACGGCTACGGCGCGGCGCTTGGAGAGCTGCTCATTGTAGGTGGTGGTGCCGATAGGGTCGGCATAGCCTACGATGCTGGCGCTCTTCACTTCCGTATTGCCTTTCAGCACGGTGGCCAGGCTGTTGAGCTTATCCTTCGAGTCTTCCGTCAGGCGCGACTTGTCGAATTCGAAATAAAGGGTGCGCTCTTCTTTCTGCAGGCGGCGGGTCGGCGCGATGGCGCGGGTTTCGGTCGCCTGCGCCATTTCTTTCGCGCCGCAGGGATCGCTGGGAAGCGACCATTGCGTGCGCACGCAATTGCCGAATGAGTTGAGCACCACTTGGCCGTGCACGTCGCGCACGACATCGCGCGTGTCGGTGGCGGCGAAGGCTGCCGTAGATGCGGTAGCGGCGAGCGCTCCCAGGCAGGCGGCCAGAATCGACGGTTTACATTGCAACATAAAAGTCCTCCATTACTGCTTGAAGCGCTTCAGGCGCCCAATACGTTAAAAAATGCCAATCCCTCGATCGTGACCGACCTTCGTGAATGACACCATCCCAAATCCGGTCTTAAACGACCATATGCGAGCGTGATATTATGCGTTAAGAGCACATAAGTACAGGAATTTTAGTATTATTTAAAAATCCCTAAAAATCCCCCTAAGCGTCAGTATTTCTTGCGGGATAATCTTTGGGGCGTTAACTAAGACACACAAAAAGCGTAGGGGTTTAGTTAAAAATTCTTTTTCTGTGGCAGAAAAGTCGCGTTTTGCTTTTCAAGCGTCGGAGTCTAGTGGAGGTCAAGCGTTGTAATACCGCAGAATTTCGGCGATAAACGGTTCTTCAGCGCGATACTCGATGATGATGAATCCGTAGACGCCGTATTAAGACAAGGCGTTTGCAAAAGGCGTATGGTAGAGGTCATGGTGAGATACTCTCTCTTGTGAGAAAGCGCCTTTATCCAAGGATTCGCGCTTCAAACGCCGTGCGGTGCTTGCAAAATAAACGCTGCAAGGCAGACAAGGGCACAAGCCGGTGCGGTGGCAGAAATAGCCATACCCGCTTCGGTACTGAGGTTTTGCGCAGGCTGTCTCTTTATCTTTCGTTGCCGAAATAAATGGGAATAGAAAAGGTTTACGCATGTTATGTTAAATCAATAAAAATTAGATGTAGTCATGATTACCATGCGCAACCGGAAGTAAAACATCTATATATTTACAATTATTAGATATAAAGGCAGCGTAAATGTTTTAAATATCCAGTTTAAACGGAGAGAAAGCTTTTTTGCAACCAGACGGCTATAACTTACTTTCTGCCCCGCCAGCTCCTCTTCCCGTATCCGCAACCGGCGGTCTGCCAGGCAATGCAGCGGGAACGGCGACCGATGCATTATATTTTTGTCTTTCAATTGCTGAAAAATAACGTCTGCGGAGCTGCCGAACATTTTTTGAAAAGCTTGCTTATCCGTACCATCCAAACGTCCATCTTTATTCACGTCTAAAGTATTTTTTTCCTTATCGTCCACACGGCCATTCCGATCGCCGTCCAATATGGCAATCACATCCTGACCAGTATTGGCAAGCGCCAAGCGATGCACTTTATCTCTGCGCTCGAGCGTCTGCAGAACTTCAAGCTCCTTCAACGCGGAATTCAACCGCTTAATATCCGATTGTCGGTTGGTCTCGGCGATTTCATACCTGATAACGTCCGCATTGCTCCAGTCGGGGTTTAGCCCGTGAACAAAACGCGCCCATAACCCAGGCTTGCGCGCCCCAGCCCCTTGAGACTCCAATTTGTTCAGCTTGCTCTTGAGCGCTGACTGCAAGCCGCCCAAATCGTCTGTCATCAATCGGTGACGACTCTCTTTGAGGGCTTGCTGCCGTGAATCGATAGACAACCTATCGGTTTTTCCATTCTCGGGAACGGAATCCCGCGCCAGCAACGCGACGGCTTCTTTAAGGTAGGGATATGACTGGAATTGGTCAGCCAATGGCGCCTGGGCGCCAGGCAGTTGCGCTTTGCTGTCAAAGCGGGCGGCTTCTTGGCGAAGTATTCTGCCTTCATCCCATGCGGCTTCCACATATTGGACAGGGGTAAGGACGCTCCCTGCTTCCTTAAGTGCTCCGAGGACATCGCCGCCTTTATATCCCCTGTCCCATAAAATATCCGTCGCATTGCTTGCCATGCCACCGGTAATAAAGTTACTGGCAATACCAAGGCTTGTGCGCTGCGCGCCTTCTTGCATTCCCCTATAGGTGTGTAATAGCGCTCCAACAGAGGATCTGCCGGATGTCCTTGCTTCTTCAAACGCCTGTTTTCCGCCCTGCCACGCGCCGTAACCCAGTTCTGGAACCGCTGTCGCCGCTTGCACGATCCAGCTTCGCTTTGCGAGCGGCGCTACCGCTTTTACTTTTTGCAAATACGGCGCGGCGGCGCCGAAGGTTCCTGCCCCTGCATAGGCGAGTCCTATGCCGCGATCCCATGCATTATCTGCGCTGTATGCACGGCTTAAGCCATAGGTAGCGCCAACAAGGTTGAGGCCTGCTTCTGTCTGCCCCATAAATTTCGTTTGGGCAGGGCTGGGTGCGGCGCGAGCCGGTTGCCTGGGTGGCAGTGGTTCAGAAACTCCTGCTGCCGGAGGCTTAACGTGATGTTTCCGGCCTTGCACATAGACACCCGGCTCGCCTTCCAAATGAACCTGATATGCGCTGCCGCCTCCGACACCGGGTTCTCCGCCTATAACGGAATAAGTATCGGGTGTGGATGGTTTAGGGGAAGATTGACTAGCACCTGAAGAAGCATTGGCTGCGTTTCTCGATACCGCCGCATCGCTTGTTTGAACGGAGAAGGGAGCAACTGGATCTACGGGATCAGCGGAAGCATGATTGTTGCCTTGCCGGGAAGGTGGCTTCGCAGGATCAACAGGTACTTCGTCAGGCGGCGCAACATTGGAAGTGGTGCCACGTGCCGCTACATTATCTTTTGGAGTTGTGCTGGTTGGAGCAACAGAACCCCCATCTCTCCTGAGAAACTTTCCAGCTTTATAGTCATCTACTAAGTCACGTGCAGCCCTTACCCTATCTCCAAGTTCCTTCCTAATAGTTTTATCACCCAATGCGTCATCAATATACGCAATCTCTTTTGGTGTAAGGTCGGCTGGATCTAAGCTTTTATTGTCAATTTCCCCCAATTTATTATTTATCCAGTTGGCTTTCGCTTTGTCTGCGGGCGCTTTGCCAAGCTTATTCAGCACAGGGACATTGATTCCTGTGTCGATCCAAGAAGTTCCCCATTGACCTCTCATTAAAGCTAAAGGGGTAGGCAAGGGCTTAAATGTTGCTGGTCTACCTCTAGCAACTCCAACGCCTCGCGCTGCTAAGTCAGGTAGCAAATTTACGGTGCGTGCGCCCACTGTGTACAACGGTAGTCCTACAGCGCCTAAAGTTGCCGCCGTTGCTACCGTCCCCCGCCCGCTATCCGGCGCGAAGCCGGAATCGACAGTGTTGGGGTCGAATCCATCATTGAGGGCTGCGGTTGCTTCCGACGCCGGGCTGGATACGCCGGCGCCAGGCGCTGCGGTTGCGCCTGGCGCGCCCGGAACCGCTCCTCTGGTTGTGGGAGAGGCGCCGCCCGCGGCGGGGGATTTATCCTTATCGCTGCCGCCGAAGAGCTTGTCGGTGAGTTTACTTAAGCCCGTATCGTACCCGT
>CAYMDD010000143.1:0-5104 GCA_964389045.1 uncultured Rickettsiales bacterium | reverse complement strand
GCTCCAGCCCCTCGGCGCGCAAGGCAGTCGCCGGAAAGGGCGTGCCTTCGGGGTGGCTGTCCACGTTGATGCCCACGCCCACCACCACCCACCGCCCGCTCTGCTCGGGAAGCGCGAAAGATTCCAGTAAAATGCCGCCGATTTTCTTGTCCCCCACCAGCACATCGTTCGGCCATTTGAGTTTGACGCTGTCATGGTCGGGCAGAAGTCCCGCCACCGTATCGTGCGCGGCAACCGCGGCGGCAAAGGAAAGCTGCGCCATCTCCTCGATGCTGCATGCGGGTTTGAGCAGCACGGAGACAAATAAATTTCCCTCATGGGATATCCACGCCCGCCCTGCCCGCCCTTTCCCCGCTTTCTGGCGTTTCGCCCACACCACGGCCCCGTGCGCGGCGCCCGCATGAGCGAGCCGCCTGGCCTCGTCGTTCGTGCTGTCGAGCGTATCGTAGGCGAGCAGGTGATAATCGCTTAAGAGGTTCCTCTCCGGGGGCGAAGGCGCCGCGGCCTCTTTTCGCTTAAAAGAGGAGGGCTTGGGCTGCGGCTTTGGCATGGGACACCAGCGGTGAAGGGAAAAACGCGAAGGCGAGCGTGACGAACATGCTTGCGAACAGGCCGATGCGCAAGCTCAACGAATGCGGCCTGTCGAACGGCTGCTGCGGATCGTCGAAGAGCATTACCTTGACCACGCGGAGGTAGTAGTAGCACGAAACCACGCTGAACAGCAGGCCGATGACGGCAAGCGGCGTGAGCTTCGCGCCGATCACCGCCAGGATCACGTAGAACTTGCCGAAGAACCCCGCCAGCGGCGGGATGCCCGCCATCGACAACATGAACGCCGCCATCATCAGCGCCACCAGCGGATGCGTGCGCCACAGGCCTGCGAAATCCGAGATATTCTCCAGATACGCCCCCTCCCTCCGCGCCATCAGTATACAGGCGAACGCACCCGCGCTCATGAAGATATAGACCGCCAGATAGACCAGCACCGCCTCGACGCTGGCAGGCGTGGCCGCCGCCACGCCCATCAGCATGAAGCCGACATGGCCGATGGAGCTGTACGCAAGCAGGCGCTTGATGTTGGTCTGCATCAGCCCACCGAACGCGCCCACCGCCATCGACGCCACCGCCGCGAACACGATGACCTGCTGCCAGTACCCCGTCAGATCCGCAAGCGGCAGCAGAAGCAGCCGGGTGAACAGCAGCATGGTGCCGATCTTGGGCACCACGGCGAAATAAGCGGTGACAGGCGTCGGCGCTCCTTCGTACACGTCCGGCGTCCACATATGAAAGGGGGCGGCGGAAAGCTTGAAGCAGAAGCCCACCATCAGCAGAATCATGCCCACGATCAGTGCCGGCGGCGGCATGGCATTGCCGGAAGCCTCGCCGCCGTAAGCGGATAGCTGCTCAACGATGGCGGCGAAATCGGTGGAGCCGGTAAAGCCGTATAGGAGCGAAATCCCGTAGAGCATCATGCCGGAGGCGAGCGCGCCGAGCACGAAATATTTCAAGCCCGCTTCCGAGGATTTCGCCTCGTCGCGCTCGAAGCTTGCCAGCACGTAAAGCGCGAGGCTGGATAATTCCAGCGCCATGTAAATCGAAAGCAAATCCTGCGCGGAGATGAGCAGCAGCATCCCCAGCGTCGAAAACAGGAACAGAAGCAAATACTCAAACGGCCTGCCGCCCTCTTCCTGCAGCCAGCCGCCCGAAATCAGCAGCACGACAATGGCGCCTGCCAGCAACAGCAATTTAGAGAGCCGCGTATACGCATCCGAGACAAACATGCCATTAAAAATGATGCTTTGCGTATCCGGCGTTTGCAGCACCAGCGCGAAGCACGCCGCAAGCATCAGCAGCGTGACGCCGAACAGGCTGCCGCAAATGCGCGGGCGGGTGTAGACGCCGATCAGCAGCAGCAGGAATGCAGAGATAGTTAAGAAAATCTCCGGCAATATCGGCAACAGCGGCATCACGGGCGTACCTCCGCCACTTGCGCCTGTTTCAGCACCTGCGCGATGGAAGCATGCATCGGCTTCAGGAAGCTCGACGGGTAAATGCCCATCCACAGCGCCGCCCCGATGATCGGCAGGAAGCATGCCCATTCGCGCTTGGAAAGGTCGGGCAGGGTTTTGACGTCCTCATGCACGATGTCGCCGTACATCACCCGGCGGTAGAGCACCAGCGCGTAGGCCGCTCCCAGCACCAGGCCGGTGGCAGCGAAGAACGCCACGCGCGTGTCGAGCTTGAACGCTCCCATCAGCACCAGGAATTCGCCCACGAAGCCGGACGTGCCGGGCAGCCCCACGGAAGCCATGGTAAAAAACATGAACACCAGCGCAAACCGCGGCATGACGCTTGCCACCCCGCCGTAGCGCGCGATTTCGCGCGTGTGCATGCGGTCATAGAGCACGCCCACGCAGAGGAACAGCGCTCCCGACACCAGCCCGTGACTGAGCATCTGGATCATGCCGCCTTCCAAGCCCTGCTGGTTGAACGCGAACAGGCCGATGGTGACAAACCCCATATGCGCCACGGAGGAATAGGCGATCAGCTTTTTCATGTCCTGCTGCACCAGCGCCACCAGCGACGTGTAGATCACCGCCACGATGCTTAAACCATAGATGATCGGCGCGAGCGCATGGCTGGCGGCGGGCAGCATCGGCAACGCCAGCCGGATGAAGCCGTACCCGCCCATTTTGAGCAAAATCCCCGCCAGGATCACCGAGCCTGCCGTTGGCGCCTGCACATGCGCATCCGGCAGCCAGGTATGCACCGGCCACATCGGCACCTTGACGGCAAACGTCGCCAGCATGCCCAGCCACAGCCAGCACTGCACATTGAGCGGCAGGTTCAGATTCGCCACGATATCGGGAATGCTCGTGGTGCCCGTCTGGATGTAAAGATAGACCAGCACCGCCAGGAACAAGATGGAGCCGGCCAGCGTATAGAGGAAAAACTTGTACGCCGCGTATACGCGGTTCTGCCCGCCCCACACGCCGATAATCAGATACATCGGGATCAGCATCCCCTCGAAGAAGAGGTAGAAGAGGAGCAGATCCAGCGCGCAGAACGCGCCGATCACCAGCGATTCGAGCAGCAGAAAGGATACCATGTAGGCGCGCACGCGGTGCCGGATGCTCTCCCAGCTGCACAGAATACAGATCGGCATCAAAAACGTGGTCAGAATCACCAGGAACAGCGAAATGCCGTCAATGCCGAGATGATAGCTGATATTTAAGCCCTCAAACCACACCACCTTCTCGACGAACTGGTAATCCGCCGTGGTCGCATCGAAGCCGAACCACAAGAACAGCGAGGCCAGGAAAGTCACCAGCGTGGTAAAAAAGGCGATATAGCGCGCCTCCTGCATCCCGTCTTCGTCCTCGTTGCGCACGAAGGCGAAGATCAGCAGCGCCCCGATCAGCGGCAGCGCGATGAGGAGGGTGAGCAGGCTAAATCCCATAAAACACCACCCAGCTCATCAGCCCCAGAAACCCGATCAGCATCAAAAACGCGTAATGGTAGACATACCCCGTCTGCAACCGCCGGAAGCGCCCGCCCGCCATCAGGCTTAAAGCAGCCACACCGTTGGGGCCGAGCCGGTCGATGGTGTTCATGTCCACCGTCTGCCAGAAATACCTGCCCATGCGCAGCGCCGGGCGCACGAAAGCGGCATCGTACAGCTCATCGAAATACCATTTGTTCAGCAGGAAGCGGTACAGCCTCGGGAAGCGCGCCGTCATCTGCGCCGGGCTTTGAGGCTTGCGGAGATAGAAACGCCACGCGAGCGCAATGCCCGCGACTGCCACCACAAACGGCATCCACGCTACCCAGGCAGGGGTATGATGCGCCGCTTCAATCGCCGCATGCGAAGCGATGGAAGCCTGCCAGAACCGCGCATCGCCCGACACCAGCCCCAGCGCATGATAGCCGACAGCGCCCGCGAACAGCGAACCGAGCACCAGCAGCAGAAGCGGCATGAGCATGATGCGCGGCGATTCGTGCGCATGATTCATCACGTCTTGAGAGGCGCGCGGCGTGCCGTGGAAGGTCATGAACAACAGCCGCCAGGAATAAAACGCCGTCAGGAACGCAGCCGCAATGCCGACCCAGTACGCAAGCACGCCAACGGGGGAATGTGCGCCGTACGCCGCCTCCAGGATCATGTCCTTGGAATAATAGCCCGCGAACCACGGAATCCCCGCCAGCGCCAGCGAGCCGATCCACATATAGGCATAGGTAATGGGCATTTTCCGCCAGATGCCGCCCATCCTCCGCATGTCCTGCTCGCCCGACATGCCGTGGATCACCGAACCTGCGCTTAAAAAAAGCAGCGCCTTAAAGAAGGCATGCGTCATCAGGTGAAACATCGCCGCCGCATACGCGCCGACGCCGCAGGCGAAAAACATGTACCCCAGCTGCGAGCACGTGGAATAGGCAATGACGCGCTTAATATCGTTCTGCACCAGCCCGACGGAAGCGGCAAAAATAGCTGTGGCCGCGCCGATCAGCGTTACGAACACAAGCGCATCCGGCGCCAGCTCGAACAGCGGCGAGCAGCGCACCAGCAGGAACACGCCCGCCGTTACCATCGTGGCGGCATGGATCAGCGCCGAGACGGGCGTGGGGCCTTCCATGGCGTCGGGGAGCCAGGTATGCAGGCCGATCTGCGCCGATTTGCCCATGCAACCGATGAAAAGCAGGATGCAGGTGAGCGTCATGGCATGGAATTCATGCCCGAGGAAGGAAAACCGCGCATCCGCCAAGCTTTCCGCATTCGCAAACACCGCATCGAACTGCACGGAGGAAAACAGCACGAACACGGCGAAGATGCCGAGCGCAAACCCGAAATCGCCGACGCGGTTGACGAGAAACGCCTTGATCGAGGCGTTATTGGCCTCCGGCTTCTTGTACCAGAAATTGATGAGCAGGTAAGAGCACAACCCCACCCCTTCCCAGCCCAGGAACAGCTGCACGAAATTATCCGCCGTCACCAGCATCAGCATGAAAAAGGTGAACAGCGACAAATAGCTCATGAACCGCGGCGGGTGCGGATCGTCGTGCATGTAGCCGACCGCGTAAAAATGCACCACCGCCGACACCCAGG
>CAYMDD010000142.1:0-5177 GCA_964389045.1 uncultured Rickettsiales bacterium | reverse complement strand
ATTACAGTTTTTTTACAAATAAATTAATATTGTTAATATTGCATGATGCACAAAATTAACGCGAATAAACACCTATCGAATAAAATTAAGAATTGAGAAGCACTGGTTCTCAGATCAGCTTTCTTAAGGCTTTCGGGATCAGCCCGGTCAAGTCCTCGGCAATCATCCCGT
The DNA here is from genome assembly GCA_964389045.1 of uncultured Rickettsiales bacterium. Taxonomy (GTDB): domain Bacteria; phylum Pseudomonadota; class Alphaproteobacteria; order Rickettsiales; family SXRF01; genus CAYMDD01. The sequence continues at coordinate 5,006 of CAYMDD010000142.1, read as the reverse complement.
AACCGGAAGCATTCGCCGCTTCCCCGTGCAGCCACACGCCCGCACAGGCGGCTTCGAAAGCAGGCATGCCCTGGGCGAGAAGCGCGGTAATCATCCCCGCCAGCACGTCGCCGGAACCGGCGGTGGCAAGCCAGGGCGGGGCGTTATTGTTCATCACCGCGCGCCCTTCCGGCGCGGCGACGATCGTGTCCGCGCCTTTTAGCACCACGACCGCGCCGCTGCGCCTGGCCGCTTCGCGCGCGAGCGTCAGCCGGTCGCCCTGCATGGCGAAAAGGCGGAGGAATTCGCCTGCATGGGGAGTGAGCACGCAAGCCCCGTGCAAGCCGTCCAGCAGCGGGTTCGGGTCATCCTCGAACGCGGTCAGGGCATCCGCATCGATCACGCAAGGCTTCCGCGCCGCCAGCAGGGCAAGCGTCCTTGCCTTCGTCTCCTCGCTGATACCTGCGCCTGGGCCGATCAGCGCGGCATGGATGCGCTTATCCTCCAGCAATTCGCGCCACTCATCCGCCGTTTCGGCGGGTTTTGTCATGACGGCCATCAGCGCCGCGGCGTAAATGGGCAGCGCCGCCTCCGTGCACGCCACCGACACCAGCCCCGCGCCGCTGCGCAGCGCCGCGTACGCCGCCAGCCGCGCGGCGCCCGTGTGCCATGGGTCGCCCCCTGCAATCAGCGCATGCCCGCGCATGTATTTATGGCTGTCCGCGTCCGCGAAGGAAAAAACGCTGCGCCACAGGCCGGGCGCATTCACGGCGTAGGCGCTCATTGCGGATCCAAGCGCTTTTCCAGCACTTCCGGCGGCAACTTAAACCGCGTGTTTTCGATGATGCCCTCCATCGTGCGCACCGCGTAGGGCTTGAAAGACCGCAGGCGCTCCACCACCTCCGTCACCAGATGCTCCGGCGCAGACGCGCCCGCGGTGATGCCGATGGACTCCACCCCCTCCAGCCATTCCGCCTGAAGCGCGTTCGCATCCTCCACCAGATAGGCCGTTACGCCCATTTCCTCCCCCAGATCGCGCAGGCGGTTGGAGTTGGAGCTGTTGTTCGAGCCGATCACCAGGATCAAGCCGCACATCCCGGCCAGCTGCCGCACCGCGTTCTGCCGGTTCTGCGTGGCGTAGCAGATATCGCGCAGCTCCGGCCCGGCAATAGTGGGAAAGCGCTTTTTCAGCGCATCGATAATATGGCGCGTGTCATCGACGCTCAACGTGGTCTGCGTGACATAGGCAAGCGCTTGCGCGTTCCGCACCCGGAGCTTCTCCACATCCTCCACGCTGGAAACCAGATGCACGCCGCCTTTCACCCTGCCGGACGTGCCTTCCACTTCCGGGTGGCCGGCGTGGCCGATCAGGATGATCTCGCGCGCCTCCGCCTCGTAGCGCTGCGCCTCCTTGTGCACCTTGGTGACCAGCGGGCAGGTGGCGTCGATCAGGGGGAGGTTGCGAAAACGCGCCTCGCCCTCGACCTTCTCCGACACGCCGTGCGCGCTGAACACGACGATCGCCCCGTCCGGCACGTCCGCCACTTCGTTCACGAACACCGCGCCCTTGCTTTTCAAGGAATCCACCACGCGCTTGTTATGCACGATCTCATGGCGCACGTAGATCGGCGCGCCGTAAAGGCCGAGCGCCCGCTCCACAATCTCAATGGCGCGGTCAACGCCCGCGCAAAAGCCGCGCGGCTGGGCAAGGATGATTTCGAGCATGAATTCTTTATCTTCTAAAAAGACTGAAATATAATGACAAAATCGGGAAAAGAAAATATTTAAATGTTGTGGCGGTTGCAGTATAATAAGCCATGTCAGAGCCTTCTACCCATATAGAGATTGATATTCCTTCATACGAGCATGCACTCGCGTCGCGCATTGTGGAAAGCGAAGCGATATCGTTCGAACAATTCGTGCTGGAGTGCATCCGTGAGCGTCTACAGCGCCCGAATGCCGTTACGGAGGAAACATTCCGCAAAACAGATGCGGGTGAAGAATTAAACCATTATAGCGATTCGAAAGCGTTGTTTTCTAAACTCGGCATTTGATGCGCAAGCTTTGCAGCACTAATCGCTTTGAGAAAGATGTCAAGCTGTGCGTCAAATTTACAAAGTGGACGCAGATTGCCTGATTTTGGCGCACCGGCTCGCATAGCGATTTGTTCTAGCGGCAGCTCTTGCCTTTTTCTGCCCGGATGGCACAATGCCGAGCTATGCCATCTCCCTCGTTCATTCATTTGAAAGTCAAAAGCAGCTATTCGCTGCTGGAAGGTGCGATCGGTCTCAAGGATCTGGTGAAATGGTGCGCGAAGCAGCGCATGCCCGCCGTGGCGGTGGCGGATTCGGGAAATTTGTTCGGTTCACTGGAATTCGCCCTGGCCGCGAAGGATGGCGGCGTTCAGGCGATTCCGGCCTGCGTGCTTTCGCTATGCGTAGAAGAGGGCGGCGGCATCACGCGCGGCAAGCCGGATCAGCTGCCGGTATACGCCAAGAACGAAACGGGCTGGAGGAACCTCATCAAGCTGGTGAGCAAATCGTTCCTGACGCCCGCGGGCGGCGAAGCGCCATGCCTGCGCATGGAGGAGCTGGAGGGGTGCACGGAAGGCTTGATCGCGCTCACGGGCGGCATGCACGGCGCGCTGGCGCGGCATCTGCTGGCAGGCCGCACAGAGCAGGCGGAGGCGTGTTTGAAGCAATTGAAACAGATGTTTCCCGAACGCATCTACATGGAGCTGACGCGCCACGGCCTGCCGGAGGAGATGCGCATCGAGCCGATGCTGATCGAGCAAGCGATGAAGCACAATCTGCCGCTGGTCGCCACGAACGAGGCGTATTTCATCGACAAGGACATGCATGCCGCGCACGATGCTTTCTTGTGCATCGCCGAAGGCAGGTACGTGAGCGAAGAGCAGCGGCGGCGGTTGAGCGAAGAGCACCGCCTGAAAACGCCGGAAGAGATGTGCGCGCTATTTGCGGACATGCCGGAGGCGCTGGAAAACACCGTCACCATCGCCCGCCGCTGCGCCTATATGACGGGCGCGCGCGCGCCGATGCTGCCGCGCTTCAGCCTAAGCGATGAAAGCTCATCACTCGCAACGCATCACGCATCACTCAGCGAAGCCGACATCCTCCGCATGCAGGCAAGGGAAGGGCTGGAGCACAGGCTTAAAAAGCATGTATTTACCGACGGCATGGACGAGGCCAAGCGCAATGAAATCGCCGCCCCCTACCGCGAAAGGCTGGAATTCGAGATCGAGACGATCATCCGCATGGAGTTCCCGGGGTACTTCCTGATCGTCTCCGACTTCATCAAATGGAGCAAGGCGCACGATATCCCCGTGGGGCCGGGGAGAGGGTCGGGAGCAGGCTCGGTGGTGGCGTGGGCGCTTTCCATCACCGACTTGGATCCGCTCCGCTACGGCCTGCTGTTCGAGCGGTTCTTGAACCCTCAGCGCGTCTCCATGCCGGACTTCGACGTGGATTTCTGCCAGGACCGGCGCGATGAGGTGATCGCGTATGTGCAGAGCCGCTACGGGCGCGACCGCGTGGCGCAGATCATCACCTTCGGCAAGCTGATGGCGCGCGCGGTGCTGCGCGATGTAGGCCGCGTGCTGCAAATGCCTTACGGGCAGGTCGACCGCATCTGCAAGCTGGTGCCGTACAACCCGGCGAATCCAGTGTCGCTGGAGCAGGCCATCACCATCGAGCCGATGCTGAAATCCGCCATGCGCGAGGACGAGGCGGTGGCGCGGCTGGTGGAAATCGCGCTGAAGCTCGAAGGCCTGAACCGCCACGCCTCCACGCACGCGGCGGGCGTGGTCATCGGCAGCCAGCCGCTCGATGAGCTGGTGCCGATGTACCGCGACCCGAAATCCGATATGCCGGTGGTGCAGTATTCGATGAAATACGCCGAAGCCGCAGGCCTGGTGAAGTTCGACTTCCTAGGCTTGAAGACGCTTACCGTGCTGGTGCATTGCCTAAAGCTCGTGGCGGCGCGGGGCGCGGAGATTGACCTGCTTACCCTGCCGGAAGGCGATGCGGCGACCTATGCCATGCTTTCGCGCGGGGAAACCGTCGGCGTCTTCCAGCTCGAGTCGGCGGGCATGCGCGACACGGTGAAGAAGCTCAAGCCCGACCGCATCGAGGACATCATCGCGCTGGTGTCGCTCTACCGCCCCGGCCCGATGGACAACATCCCCACCTATATCGCCCGCAAGCATGGGGCTGAGGAGCCGGATTACCTGCACCCGCGCCTGGAGCCGATCCTTACCGAAACCTACGGAATCATCATCTACCAGGAACAGGTGATGCAGATCGCGCAAATTCTGGCGGGGTACTCCTTAGGCGAAGCGGATCTGCTCCGCCGGGCGATGGGCAAGAAAATCCGCGCTGAGATGGAAGCGCAGCGCGATATCTTTGTGAAAAAAGCGGTGGAAAACGGCGTGGAGAAGGCGCAGGCCGCCGGCATCTTCGACCTGATCGCCAAATTCGCCGAATACGGCTTCAACAAGAGCCATGCGGCGGCGTATGCGCTGATCGCCTACCAAACCGCATACCTCAAAGCCAATTACACGGTGGAATTCTTATGCAGCTCCATGAATTACGACATGCACAACACCGACAAGCTGGGCATCTTCCGCGAGGATGCCGCGCGGTACGGCATCGCGCTGCTGATGCCGGATATCAATAAATCGGAGGTGTTGTTTGGGGTGGAGTATAGCAAGGCATCAGGCATTAAGGATCAGGCATTGGAAAATGACCCTTTAATGCCTAATGCCCGGTCCCTAATGCCTGATGGAGGGCATATCCGCTACGCCCTCGCCGCCATCCGCAACGTCGGCGCGCAGGCGATGGAAGCGGTGGTGGATGAGCGCAAGAAGGGCGGGGCGTTCAAGGACATCCTCGATTTCGCGGTGCGCGTGCCAGTCTCGGCCATTAATAAACGCGCGGTGGAATACCTCATCAAGGCAGGCGCGTTCGACGCCCTGCACAAGAACCGCGCGCAGCTGATCGAGAATCTCG
>CAYMDD010000141.1:0-5178 GCA_964389045.1 uncultured Rickettsiales bacterium | reverse complement strand
ACCACGTCCGTGGCGAAATCGGCGTTCCATTGCAGCTTCACCAGATCGACGCCCAGCGGGCCTCTGTCCATTTGCAGGAAGCCGGTATCCGTCAAGCCGTCCAGGCAGACGCGGTAGCCCGATTTCTGCACCTGCTGCGTGGCGTAGAGGAAGCCGGGCGTATCGGCGAATAAATCCACGGCGTGAATCTCGAACACGACGGCCACTTTCATGGCGGGGGTGAGGCCGGCGTCGAAGGCGGCGAAATCGTCGGAAAGCAGCGTCTCCACGTTGATGTTCAAGCTGAACGGCTGGCCGAAATGCTGCGCCGGGTTTGCACTGAGCGAGGACAACATGCGCTTGTCGAGCAGCTGCGTCAGGTATTTGAACAGCCATTTGTTGCTGAAGAGATCCACCTCCGCTTTGAGCATCTCACGCAAATGCGCGATATTGATATACATCTCATCGAATACGCGCCTCACCTGGCCGGAGGCGGCGAAGGCGCACACGCTCTGGCGGCGGAGCGAACTGCGGATGTCGAGCGCGCTTAAATCCCGTTCGATGGACGCCAGGCGGATGGCGCTGAAATGCTCGCGCGCAAGGCCTGCATCGTCCGGCAACGCCGCCGCTTGCCGCAGGGGCGCGGGCTGCGCCCTTCCCTCCCCCCGCGCCGCGCGCACCTGCGCCGTCATGCGGCGGGTGAAATACTGTTGGCATTCGGGCAATTGCCGGGAAAGGTCGAAGGCGGTGGAAAACGCCTCGTTCTCCGCGCCGTCGGCGGTGTAGGCGAGCGGATCGTCCATGTAGAGATAGCGCAGCTGAAAGATGAGCTTGGCTTTAAGCTGCGGGCCTAAATCCCGGCATAGCACGGCGATGCCGCCGTCGCTTAACACATAGATGCCGCCTTCGGCGAATTTGAGCAGATCGCCGATCAGGTTCACCGCGATGCGGATCTGATAGTCGCTTTTGTAGTCGTCGAGCAGGTGATTTAAGTGAAACATCACCAGGCTCCAGCCCGATGGCGCCGCGCTCAACTCTCCGAGCGTTTCCACCAGCCGCGCTTCCGCGTCCCGCATTACGGTGAGCATAATGAACCTGAGATATTAAGACGAACAGTGGACGGAGAGGATATTGTCGAAAGACTTTATAGAAAGCAGGCGGCCAGTCAAAGGTTTTTCTACCCTCACGTGAACATGTCCTTATCCAGCATGAGATGCGTGATCGCGTCGTCGCGCCGGATGCGCAGCGGCGTTTCCACGCCGGAAAGGCGCACGGCCTCGTCAGCGCTCGAAGCCGTCACGGCCACGCATTCGCCTGAAGAACGGTAGACCAGGTAGCGGTTGCCCGCGCCTTTTTCGGAAAGGGCGCGCACCGCGAACGGAAAAGGGGAAAAATCGCGGGCGGCTTCGCTCATTTTCTTTAAGCCACGATATCGAGCAGGCTCTGCGCCATCTCATCGTTTTTCTTGATGACGTTCAAATTGGCTTTGAAATCGTATGTGGCGATGTTCATGTTGACCATCTCCTGCGCCAAATCCACGTTCGGCATCTGCACCACGCCGTCTGCATCCGCGCTGGGGCTGTCGGGGTTGTAGACCGGGAGGGTGGCGGGATTCTTGGGCGTTGCCTCCGCGCGGACGCCGTCCTGCGTCGAAACCTGGGCGACGGCGAGCGGCGTATAAGGCGTATCCACGCTTTCGCCACCGACCACGCTCTTGGTGCTTTGCGCATTGACGATATTGGATGCGCTGACGCTTATCCGCTTTTCCGCCGCGTTAAGACCGCTGAATGCCGTGTTCATCGCAGAAATCATGAGGTTTCATGCTCCTTGTCGAAGGGTTTACGCCGCTTGCAACACGCTATAGACCTACTATCTTGCGCTTATAATAGTTAATTTATGGTAAAATTTGGTAATGAATGTTGCGGAAAATCGCGGTCGGAAAACTCACGCAAAAGTAGCGCAAAACTATCGCGTAGAAAGCTGCTCAATTTCGTTGATAGCGGAAGCCTCGTTAGATTTAAACGTAACAGGAATAGTTCTTAGCGTTTGATAATCGCTTTCATCCTCGTGTTTAAAGAGAATCTGGAGTTCTCCATTTTGCCAGAGCTTTAAAGGAAAAGGACCAAGAACAAGGGGGGTTATTTCTGTTGGCTGAGGCAATTTGTCAATTATTACCTTAGCTTTTGCCCTTAGTTGGTGCTTGGGGTTAGGCATCATAATTTTGATTTCGAACGAAGCGATGCCCGGCCCCGATGCCTCAAATGGCATCCACAAATACACATCCATATTTGTAATGTTATCAATGTCCTCAATATCGCTAGGCAAAGTCCCATTTACAATAATACCACCTAAATAGATTCCTACTATAAACGGTTTTCCATTATTCTCCATTCGCACTTCGTCGCAAACGACCGTAATAATAGGTTTAATTTTGATGGTAGATTCCTTAAGCATGCTGCTGAACCTGCACATGGATAGTGGCAGTTGATGATGTTGATGCCGAGGCGCTTCCTACTACTCGAACAAAACCGGCATTTGCATCAGCGGGTTTATTGTCCCCATGTCTATGCTTTGGCACTGGAAGATCAAACTCGATTTCCCTACCCAATGCCCAGGCGTACTCAGCGACTCTTCCGAGTCCAATGTCTCTGTGTCCATGCAACTCACGAGTAATGACCGAGCGGTCGACGCCGAGTTTTCGCGCGATTGCAGCCTGTGTAATGCCTGTACGTTTTTTTTCCTCAATAAATGCACTTTGGATCTTCCGGCGGACGTAAAACGTAAAACGTCCTGCTGCGCGGCGGTTAGGGGAAATAGTAATTTGAAACGACGTCATCTGGGTTACCTCCCGGAATGAATTTTGGTTCATCTAAATCTAACAACTTACGGTCACGTTGAGCTTTTGTAGAATACCCATGATAAAGCTTCACTTCTTTAATTATCTGCGTAAGCCCGCAGCCGGAAGCAATAAAATGGTCTTTTTGCGGAAACCAGCCGAAGAGCCTAACATCGGCAGTTTTAAGCTCCCAGATGCCAAAAGCATCCCTAAAAACCAAATGTTTAAAAGCTCGGCCAACGGCCAAAGGATCTCCAGAACAAAAGGTGGCCATCAGAGCATCAACTTGCTCGATCGGAGAAGTAGTAATATCCCAAGTTGAACCTGTTGCTGGCAGCACATTTACAAACCATTGTTTTACATCCGGTATAAGGTAGACAAACCTTTCTTCCGTAACGGATAACCCAAGTTGTGGATCAAGCTGAAATAGCTGATTCTGCTTACATAATTCTATCAGTGTTGCCATTTTGGTCAACCAGAATTATAATGACATTAAGTTCTTTATGAAATCTTAAATCATAAGGTAAAAAAGAAGGCAAACTGAATTAAATTTAAGCCAACTCACTACCTGAAACTTGCATTCCCCCGGCCACGATCTGCTCGCAGCGCCGGGAGAAATCTTTCCTGGATTCAGCAGCTTGATAAGTTTGCACGCGATGGAAAACAATCCTTAACGCAATACTGCCCAGCGCCAGCAGCTCCTTGGCATGCGGCGCCAGATCCATGTCGCCGTACCAGGCGATACGCGGGAAGTCCGCGCTCGTGATCGGCAGCCCGTTAATGTGCGTATAGGCGAGCGTCACCGGCTGCACGGCAAGTGTTTCGCCCGCTGCTTCCGCCAGGCGAAAATAGGAAGATCGGAACGGGAGCACGCGCTTGCCGTCGCTGGTGGTGCCTTCGGGGAAAAGCAGCACCGGGCGCTCCTCTTGCAGCGCCTTGTTGAGCTTCCGCAGGTTTTCCGCCGCCCTGGTCTGCCTGCGGTCGATAAAGACGCAATCGGTCATCCGGCAGATGAAGCCGATGACAGGCCAGCCTGCCACCTCCGCCTTCGGCGTGAAGCGCAGCGGAGCCACCGCGCCCAGGCCTACGATGTCCAGGTAGCCGATATGGTTGGAAAGCAGCAGCAGCGGGCGAGTGGGCGCAGGCGCGCCCTCCACGCGGACAGCCAGGCCGATAATCCGCGCCAGGCCGCGGTAACATAGGCGGACGACTGCTTCGCGGGCGCCTCTCAAACGGCATACCCGCAGCAGAACCACCACCGCCAGGCAAATGCCGGTCCAGGAAACGATCACTGCGAGTTTGAAGTAAGCGCGCATGCCGCGTTAATCGCTCGGTGCGCTTTCCTTGGCGGAGTAGCGCTGCGCATAGCGCGCCGTGACCTGCTCGGTTTTCACCAAGATGCCCACATCCACGGTATTATACTCGGCATCCACCACCGCGCCGTCGCCGATGAAGCCGCCCAGGCGGAGATACCCCTTGATAAGCGCAGGAAGCGAAGCGAAGGCCGCTTTCGCGTTCACTTCCTCGCGGCTCATGCCGTCCATCGCCACGTACCGCTCGGGCAGCGCCCGCAGCCGCAGCTCCGGCGGCGCCAGGTGGTAATGGTAGAGGTAGCCCAGCGCTTCGCGGTGCGGCGCCACCTCCTTGCCGTGCAGGGAAGCGCAGCCGAACATCAGCTCAATGCGGTTGGCCTCGACATAAGCGCCGATGCCGCGCCACAGCAGCTGCATCACCGCGCGGTTGCGGTAGCCCGGGTGGACGCAGGAACGCCCCAGCTCCAGGATTTCCCCCGGTATCCGCTTGACGCATGAAACATCGAATTCGCTTTCGCTGTAAAAACGCCCGACCGCCTGCATGGCGCTGCGCTTGAAGAGCCGGTAAGTGCCCACCACCTGTGGGCGCTCGCGGCTTTTATGCTCGAGTACCAGCAGATGGTCGCAATAGGGATCGAAGGCATCGAAATCCCTCGACAGGCGCTTTTCCTCCTCGGAAGGCTTGGCGCCCCTCTCCTCCACGAAGACATGGTAGCGTAAACCTTGCGATTCCTCCAACTCCTGAGCGTTCTCCGCCAGGCGCACCTCCAGCGTCCCGGCGCGTATTCCTTGGATTGCGGGAGAATAAAGCATAGAGCTTTTAAAAACCGGCCCTCAGGCAGCGCACCTCAAGATCCCGTGCGCTTGCGTGGGCTGCTGTCTTCCAGCTTGACGCCGTACAGCTCCAGCCGGTGGCCGATCAGCCGGTAGCCCAGCTGTTCGGCTACCTTATGCTGCAATTCCTCGATCAATTCATTGCTGAATTCAATGACGTTGCCGCTTTTCAAGTCGATCAAATGATCGTGGTGGGTTTCCCCCGCCTCCTCATAG
>CAYMDD010000140.1:2810-5204 GCA_964389045.1 uncultured Rickettsiales bacterium | reverse complement strand
ATACCATGGTCTCCCGTGTCAATATGGAGCGCTTACATGCCAATGCGGTAGAAGCGGCGGAGCAGAGCGGGCGGCACGACGTGCCGGAACTGCCGGAACCGCTGGATTTGCGCAAGGCGCTGGCGGAATGGGACGCGGCGCGAACGCTGCTTTTCTGCGATGAGGAGGGGAAGGGCGAGGCGCTTAAAATTATGCTGCCGACGTTTAGCAGAGGAAAATACGCGGTGCTGGTCGGGCCGGAGGGCGGGTTTTCGCCGGATGAGCGCGCCTGGCTGCGCCAGCATTCAAGCGTCAAGAGCATCAGCTTAGGCCCGCGCATCCTGCGCGCGGAAACGGCAGCGCTGGCCGCGCTCGCCAATATCCAGGCCTGGGCGGGCGACTGGGAGGAAAAGCCTGTTTTTAACGCCGGGGAACCCGCATGACGATACTGGAGACGCTGAAAAAACTCTACGAAACCGAAGCCGACGCCGTGGAAGCCTGGTTCGGCCAGGCGCGAGGCCAGGGCGCGCCGTACCTTACCGCCTCCGTTGATTTAAGGCATTCCGGCCTTCGGCTCGCGCCGGTGGACACCAACCTGTACCCGGCGGGTTTCCATAATTTCTCCGCCAATGCGGGCAAGCGCGCGGTGCGGCATTTCCGCCACTATCTCAACGAGCATTACCCGCTGGCCGAACGGGTATTGATCGTGCCCGAGAATCATACCCGCAATGCAAGCTATCTGGAAAACCTGGCGATGCTGGCTTTCCTGCTGCGCTCCTGCGGGCTGGAGGTGCAGTTCGGCAATTTGAACGCGGAAAAAGGCGCGCCCGTTACATTAAGCGCATCGTCCGGCATGCAAATTCGCCAGCAGCCTTTGCAAGTGGAGCAGGGGAAGCTCATGACGGAAGACGGGTTTATCCCCGACCTGGTGCTGCTCAACAATGACCTGACTTCCGGCGCGTCTGAATTACTGGAGAACATTTCCCAGCCAGTGCTGCCGCCCGCGCAGATGGGCTGGCACGTGCGTCGCAAGAGCGTGCATTTCGCCGAATATGCCGGTCTGGCGGAAAACTTCGGCCATACATTCGATATCGACCCCTGGTTGATCGCCGCGAATTTTCACGCCTGCGGGGCGATTGATTTCAAGGAGCGGCAGGGGGTGGATGCGCTGGCCCGCGCGGTGGACGGCGTGATCGCCAAAGCCAGGATCAAGCACGCGGAGTACGGGCTTAAGGAAGACCCGTACGTGTTCGTCAAGGCCGATTCCGGCACGTACGGCATGGGCATCATGACGGTGCGGGACGGCTCCGAGCTTCTGGAGATGAACAAGAAAGAGCGCAACAAGATGCATGTCATCAAGGAAGGCAGGCAGGTATCGGAAGTCATTATCCAGGAAGGCATCCCCACCTGCGACACGGTGGCGGAAAAACCCGCCGAGCCGATGATTTACCTGATCGACGGGGTGCCGGTGGGTGGCATGTACCGCGTGAACGGCGCGCGCGACGCCACCAATAATTTAAACGCCGCCGGCATGGAATTCACCGGCATGTGCGACGAGGCGGAGGAAGTGCGCGACTGCCGCGAGCCGGTGAAGGACTGCCATTTCCGCTCCTTCGGCCTGATCGCGGCGCTGGCGGCGCTGGCGGCGGGACGGGAGAAATATGCAGTCGGCGCTAACAGTCATGTTTCACACCGGGCGATAGCCGGATAAGAGGCTTTATTAACCGATGCGCGGCTGCACACCGGGCTGCGGGCGTCCGGGTGGGGTCATGCCGGGGGCGGGCATGTGGCCTGCCTGGTAGTGACGGGTGTCGATGTCCGCGTCGTGCATCGGGTGGCCGGCGCCGGGCATGGCTTTGCCCTTGCCTTTGCCGAGCGGCGCCGTTTCCGCGCCGGGTGCGGGCGCTGCGCCTTCCGCGGTTTCCGCCGCCGGGGCTTCCGGCGTTTTCATGTAGTTATACGCGGCATAACCGGCCAGGCCGATAGCGCCGACGACCATGAGGGGGGCAATCACCGGGTTCATGAAGAATGCGCCGATGCCTAAAGCTGCTGCGCCCAGTCCGGCCATGAGCGAGGATTGGTCTTGCGGTTTGCGCGGCGCGGGTTCGGGTTTCTCCTCCTCTTCCGCAGAAGCCACAGCCGTGCCGCCGGAGGCGGGCGCAGGCACGGGCGCTACGGGAGCGGGGGGTATTGCGGGTGCGGGCGTGCGCGCCGTTTCCACGGCGGGGCGGGAAGGCGGCGTCAGCCCCAAGGCTAAGGCTGCGGTACGCTCGCGCTCGCCCGGCCCAGCATGCGGGCGGCCGGAAACGCTGGCAGCGGAACCGGCCCCGTCGCGGCGGTGCTCGTCTTCGACACCGCTCCGCGAATGGCCTATCGCCACGAAAACCAAACGCGATTGGAAGCGGCCCAAGAGAT
>CAYMDD010000140.1:0-2800 GCA_964389045.1 uncultured Rickettsiales bacterium | reverse complement strand
CTGCGGTACGCTCGCGCTCGCCCGGCCCAAGCCGCGCGCCTGCGGCAACCAGTGCCTCCGCCGATTTTTTCCTCCCCTCGCGCACCTGATCCATGCCGCGCTCATCCGCGCGGTGCTGCGGCGCCCCGGCCAGGGCTTCGCCGAGCGCGCCTTGCGCATCCAGGGCGGGGTCGGCCTTCAGCAGCGCCATGACGGTCTCGCTGCGGCCATGCGCGGCGGCGGCGGCGAGCATGGCATTCACGGCGGGAGCTGCGTCCGCCTTGAACTCCTTGGCCACGCGGGCGAGCGTCTTCGCCTCCTGCGCCATCCGCTCGGACAACGCTTTCTCATCCAGCACCCTGCCGTCTCGCATGCCTGCGGCAATAATCTGCACCGCGTCCTTGGTTTGCGCTTGCAGGTAAGCTTCCGCCTTATCGTGCTCGAAATCTTCCCGGCGGGTGGCGGTGACGGCTGCCTGCGCTTCCTTGTTGCGCCTGCCGACCGCGGCAAGATTTCCGCGACTGGCCTGGTAGGCGCTTTCCGCCGCCGCGCCGCCGTAGGAACCCATCTGCCTATTCGCCCTGGCATTATCCATTTTCCGCGCTGCGGATTCGGCATCCCACTGCGCCATTTTTGCATCGTTGATGCGGTTGGAGAGCGCTTCGTTGAACGGCGCTTCCGCGGCGCGGCGGATGCCGGCGATGGCATCGCGCGCGGGCGCGTCCTCTGCAATCCGGCTGCGCTGCGCCTGGAATACCTTATCCACCGGCTCCGGCAGCCTGGCTTGGGCGATGTGCTCGATATCCTGCTGGGTGAGCGGCAGCGTACCCTTGCCGGTGTCGATGCGGGTGTTCACCCCGTCGGTTTCGATCTTCCACACATCGAAGCGTGCGCCCTCGGAAGGCTGGTGATTCTGCGCGGTTTTCATCACCTTACGCAGGTTTTGCTCTAACACCGGGTTGAGCGCATAAAGGGTAAGGTGTTTTCCTCCGACCATCACATCGACGGTATTGGGCTGCGGCGAGGGCTGGTCTTGCGTGACCGGCTCGAACACGCGGCGCGCCTCTCCCGCAAGATGCTCGGCAGCAGGCGCCACGCCTTGAGCGCCTTCGCCTTTTTCCTTGATCCAAGCGAGATACAATTTCCCATCCATCTCCACCGGTTGGCGGAAGGCGGGCGTTGCCGTGGGAGGGTCAAGCGGCGGCATAAGGCGGATCATCCATCATGAATACTGTATTGATTCTAACAGCTTGGTTTTACGAAGGCTAATGACAGTTTCATGACGATTAAAGAGATAGATTATTTATGAATTACAATGGATTATAAAATTAATCCAATCAGGGTTGGTTTAATAATCGACGTTAATACTTATTGAAGGGCAACACTCTATTTTGCTATAGTTTCCGCGTTACTGTCGTTTATGCCTGCAATGATTCACGCTCGAACCCTTGCAAGGAATGCGGCTTTAAGGACAAAGCGCGGTAACGTTAACCGACCCGTTTGGTTCTTTTGGAACACGCGAAAAGCCATGGTTATCACGATCAAAGGCCGCGCGTACGAGGTTCCGTTCACCGACACGCAAGCGTGGCTCGCCTCCGGCGTCGCCCACGTGGTGTTGCCCGACGGCAGGGTGATGGCGGTGGCCCGGTGGATTGAGACCGATCCCCCGACGCCGCAGCTCACGCCCTCCCGCCGCCTCCGCCCCGATACGCGGGCGGTGCGGGCGACGGAAGCTTAACACTTACGAACAAGCTTCGCGCTTGGGAACCCTGCTTGAAAAAGCGGGGTTTTTTATGCTTACCTCCCCCGTCCGCCGCCATAGCCGCGTTCAGGGCCTTGGTCGCGCTTTTCTTGTGCTTTTTTCTCTTTTGCTTCCCACTTTGCTTGTTCGCGTTCAGCTTGCATCTGCTTCCTGACCCGCTCCCTGGCAATGTCCTCGGCTTCTGCTTGCAGTAGGTTATGCTCCTGCATCAACCGCTGTGCTTCGACGGCGGTGCGGGCATTCTCCTCATCCTGCCGCTTGCGTTCTTGCTCATCTTGCCTTCGTTTCTCTTCCGCACGCTGTTCAGCAAGCTCTTCTTCTGTGTATCTGCGTGTTCGTCTATCGAAAAGGTCATCATCGGACGGCGGCGGTTTCGGTCCATATCGAGGCGGGTTTTCCAATATATCCTTGATCCAGCTTTTCGCTTCCGGCGATGCCGCAGACGGTGGCGGAGAAAATGGCGGGAAAGGGGGAAGTTCGTCGATAGGCGCTGGATTTTCTTGCGAATTTTTCCCCCTGCGGCGGCTTAAAAGGTAGAGCGCTCCAGCGGCACCTGCCAAGCCCAATCCGGTGGTGGCGACGGGATTATCTACGACCATCTGGAATGCCCTTGCCCCGAAGTTCGGGGCGGCTGTCTGCGGCTCCGCATGTGTTTCCGCCGTTTCCTTCGGCACCGGTACCGGCCTTGCTCCCGGCTCGTACGGAAACGACGGTGCGCGTTGTCCGGCGAACCGGTCGGCAGGCTCAGAAGGCGAGGGTACGCGCACGATTCCCCATTCCTGGGCGATTTTCTCCCGCTCCGCGCTATATGGTTTTGCGCCTGCTTTTATTAGAGCAAGTGCGGCTTTTCTTCTGCCCTCCAGCAGGCGCTCGTCGGGGTAGGAGAACGCTTCTTCCAGCGCGGCATCCTTGTCGGCCTTGGGATAGGCGTTCAGCACCGCTTCGACCGTTGCCGCCCTCCCTCGACCTGCCGCGGCTTCCAGCGCATCGTCCGGCAGGTGATTGGCAGGCAAGCCTTTGAATGCTTTATGGATGCGCTCTGCCAGGGCAAGATAATGC
>CAYMDD010000139.1:1996-5239 GCA_964389045.1 uncultured Rickettsiales bacterium | reverse complement strand
GCGCTAGTCCGCCTACGCTAAAGCTACGGCGGACACCAGCTTTCTATGTTCGCTAACGCTCACTAAGAACAGCTAAGTGGTGGAGCCACGGGGAGTCGAACCCCGGACCTCTACAATGCCATTGTAGCGCTCTACCAACTGAGCTATGACCCCATCGCCGGATGAAACGGCAGTGGGTAGTGAACTAGTCGCTGGCAGCCGGTTTGTCAACTCGTATGCGGCGGAGGTTCTCGCCGTTCCCGCCGCTTGCGGCACGCAGTTAAAATCAGCCTTCCGGGCGGCATGCCCCGGATATAGGATGACGGTATTTGTTCCGCGCCGCAAAGGTTAAAAATGCAACGGAATGCAACAGAATGCAACGTTTTCGATATACCAAACGACATATAAATCATTTGATAACAATATCTTATTTATAAGCTATTGAAAGATATGGTTGCATAATTTCCGAATGGAGATTTTTAAACGCCGATCAGGTGGTTTTTACATCCTTACACGCCGCAGAGCACCGCGATCCGCGGTAGCCAGGCTGCGCGCGAGCGGTTATACTCCGCGGCTATGAACACCCGCTGCCTGGCATTGCTGCTCCTTTCTTTTCTCTTTCCTCCCGCAGTGCAGGCCGGGCTGATCCGCGACGCGGAGATCGAGCATACGCTCCGGCTCTATGCCGACCCCATCTTCGCCCAGGCGGGGCTGGAGCCGCAGAACGTGCGCATCTTCATCGTGCAGGACGATGCCATCAACGCCTTCGTCGCCGGCGGCGCGAACCTGTTTCTGCATACCGGGCTGATTAAGGCCGCGCGTGATCCGGGCATGCTACTCGGCGTCATCGCGCATGAGACGGGGCACATCGCGGGCGGCCATCTGGCGCGCGGCGCGGAGCAGCTGAAGGACGCGCAGCTGGGCGTGATCCTGGGCTATGTTCTCGGCGCGGCGGCAGTGGCCGCAGGCGGCGCCGATGTCGGCATGGCGGTGATGACGGGTGGGCAGCAGGCCGTCACGCGCAACCTCTTAAGCTTCACCCGCACCAACGAGCAGTCCGCCGACCAAGCCGCACTCACCTACCTCGACGGCTTGGGCATCTCCGCCTCCGGCATGCTGCGCATGTTCGAGACACTGAGGAAACAGGAGATGCGCCAGTTCGGCACGCCCGACCCCTACGCCCTCACCCACCCGTTGAGCACCGACCGCATCGCCGCCGTGCGCGCCCATGCGGAAAGCGCCTCCATCCCCGAAGACGCTTATCCTTCTCAGTTCAATCTGCTTCACAGGCGCATGCTCGCCAAGCTTTACGGCTTTCTGGATACTCCCCCCAAAACATTGGCGCGCTACCCGTTGAGCGATGCATCCCTGCCCGCCCGCATGGCGCGCGCCATCGCGTGGTACAAGACGCCCGACATCGCCAGGGCGGAGAAGGAAATGGATGCATTAATTGCGGAAAACCCCCGCGATGCCTTCCTGCTGGAGCTGGAGGGGCAGATGCTGTTTGAAAACGGGCGCATCGCCAAGGCGCTCGATCTTTACCGGCGCGCCAATGCGCTGTTCCCGAATTCGGCGCTGATGCTCACCTCGCTGGCCGAAGCCGAGCTTGCGGAAGGCTCTCCCGCCAATGCGAAGGCCGCCCGAGCGAGCCTGGAAAAAGCCGTGACGCTGGACGGAAGCAACCCGCACAGCTGGCGCCTGCTCGCCACCGCCTACGGCAAAACTGGGGATATCCCCCGCTCGGACCTGGCGCTGGCGGAAGAAGGCCTGCTTCAGGCCAAGCCGGACATATGCCTGAGACAAGCGGGCAACGCCGCCGCCCGGCTGACGGAGGCGTCGCCCTCACGGTTGCGGGCGGAGGATCTGAAGCGTGTGTGCGAGGAAATGCGCAAGCGTAAAAAGGAAGCTGAATAAGGCTTTCGCGGCCTCGGCAGAAGAGGCGATAAATTTGCTATACAAATCCCATTAAATCTCCTACACGAGACAATAACCTAAACCTAATAAGGATTCATCCATGCACCTCTTCCGCGCCTTCGCCTTGCTCACCACCGTAGCACTGCTTACAAGCCCCGCCGCCGCTTCCGCTGCGGATACGCTGCCGCGCACGGAGGTGGAAGGGATCGTGAAAGACTACCTGCTTAAAAACCCGGAAGTCATCATGGAGGCGGTCGGCAATTACCAGAAAAAGCAGATGGCGGAAGCGAAGAAAAAAAGCGAGGAAACCCTAGCCAAGCGCGCCGATGAGTTGTTCAACGATAAAATCTCCCCTGCCTTGGGCGATGCGTCGAAGGCGGACGTGACGCTGGTGGAGTTCTTCGATTATCACTGCGGCTATTGCAAGCGGCTGCTGCCGGTGATGAACCAGCTGGTGAAGGAAGACCCGAAGCTTCGGATTATCTTCCGCGAGCTTCCCATTCTCTCGGAGGACTCCAAACTCGCTTCCAAGGCGGCGCTGGCTTTCCATTCCGTGATGCCCGCCAAGTATTTCGACTACCACACCGCGCTTATGGAGATGAAAGGCAAGTACACGGAGGAAAACCTGACGCAAAAGGCGGTCGCGCTGGGCGTGGATGAAGCGAAGTTCAAGGCGGCGCTGAAAGACCCGGCTATTGAAAAGCAGCTGGACAAAAACCGCGATCTGGCGGTGGCGTTGAACATCACCGGCACGCCTGCGCTGGTCTTGAAAAACGAAGTCATCGCCGGTGCTGCGCCGCTCGAGGAAATCAAGACGGCCATCAAAAACCAGCGCGAAGGCAAAAAGCCCGCTTCCGCGGAAACGGCGAAGTAGCCTTAGCGGATAATGGCAATGCCTGTGATACGCCCCCGCCTCACCCGGCTGCGCTTAAGCGCATGCATGCTTGCAGCCGCCGGAACCGCCGGAGTGTTCGCCGCTTCCGCTTATGCGGAAAACACCTTCCTGCTTCAGCTGGGCGCAGCCGGCTCGTCGGAAGAGGCAAGCATGCAGTTCGAGGCATTGAAGGAAAAACACCCGCGGCAGCTGGGGAAATTTTCCGTGTATCCGCGCTCGGTGCGCGGCGTGCCTCCGCAGGAGGCGTGGCGGATCCAGGCAGGGCCGGTATCCACTCGCACGCAAGCCTATAAAACCTGCGCCGAACTCCGCGCTTCCGGCAGCGAATGCTTCGTCGTGGAAACCGCGGCACTGACCGAGCCTGCGCCTTCGCGTGGATTAGGGAATTACGCCGCGTCGCTTTTCGGGAGCAGCCAGGCGCCCGTGCAGTCCGCACCTGCGCCTGTGGAGACACA
>CAYMDD010000139.1:0-1986 GCA_964389045.1 uncultured Rickettsiales bacterium | reverse complement strand
AGGCGGAGGCATCGTCCGGCGTGTGGCCATGGAACTGGTTTGACGGCGAACCCAGCCGCAATCCTGCACCGGCAGCGGATGCTCCGCTGAAGCCCACCGACACCAATGCGCTGGCGGAAGCGCAATCCCGCGAAGAGACGCTTGCATCCCGCAGCGATGCCGCGGAGCCTCCCCCGCAAGCAATTAGCAACGAATCCCTCCCGTGGCTCAACGCGCCGCCGTCGCCGCAAGCGCCGCCGCCTGCCTCTGCCGCAAGCGAGCTGGCTTCAGGCCGGGTCGAAGTGGCGGAAGCCATCCCCGTTCCGCTGTCGCAGGAAGAACAAGCGGAGCAGGCTCCGCCTGCGCCCGCTTTCGCACCCCGGCCTCAAGCCGTGCTGCGCCAGGCGCCCGTCGTCACGCAGACGCGCACCAGCTTCCGCAGGCAGCAGGTGGAAAAGCGCCAGGCGCAAAGCTGGCTGCAAATCGGCGCGTTTAACGACACCAACGCCGCCTATGCCTGCCTGGACCGCATGCAGAGCGCAGATGCCTCCCTGCTCAACGTCCGCTCGCAGACGGTGCGCAATTATTTCTACCGCTCGCGCGTGGAAAAAGTCAGCCTCCGCATCGGCCCGGTGGACGCCCGTCAGGCCTCCGGCGCCTGCGCGCAGGCGCGCAGCTGCGGCGTGCCATACCTCGAATGCAAGACGGTCAGCGAAATGGGATCGTCCACCCCGCTCAATGTCGTGAACCCCTCCCCCTCCCGCGCACCGGCGGCAGCCCCGGCGCCCGCTTACCGGCAAGCCCCGGCCACGCCGCAGCAGCGCTTATCCGGCGGCAATTATTGGGCGCAGTTCGGCTCCGCGCCGACGATGGAGCAAGCCAAGCGGCAATGGCAGATGCTGCAAAGCGCCTACCCCGCGCTGCTCGGCAACCGCCAGCCCGACATCCGCCAGGCGCGCGTGATGAGCGGATCGCGCGGCGCAAGCACGGCACGCATGCCTTACCGCCTGCGCGTCGGCGCTTTTCCCAGCCGCGGCGAGGCGCAGTCCTTATGCGACCGCTTAAGCAGCAGCCAGTTCAGCTGTCTGGTGGTGATGGAATAAGCAGCCGCTTTTTAAGAAAACGAATGCCGTTGCAAGCAATGGAGGCTTAAAGCCATGCAATGGTGCGGTTGCGCCGTGGTGATCTCCACTTTCAAGCACAGCGAGCACGCCGCGCTGCTCCGCGTGCTTTCGCGCGAGGGAGGCCTTTACTCCGGCTATGCGCGCGATGCCGCCTCGCGGGCCAAGCGCGGCATTTACCACCCCGGCAATATCGTCAGCCTGACATGGAAAGCGCGGCTCTCCGAACAGCTGGGGTCTTTCGGCAATGCGGAATTGCTGACAGCCGTGCCGGCCTTGTTGATGCACGACGCAACCCTTCTCCATGCGCTTACCTCCGCCTGCATGCTGGTGGAGATGAACCTGGCCGAACGCCAGCCGGAGCCGCAGCTCTACGACCGCCTGGAAGCACTGCTGCATGCGCTGCAGGAAAAGGAAGGCTGGCAGTCGGCCTATATCCGCTTCGAACTGGCGCTGCTCTCCGCCTGCGGTTACCGGCTCGATCTCACCGCCTGCGCCGCCACAGGAGCGAAAGATATGCTGAAATACATCTCCCCCAAATCCGGGCGGGCGGTCAGCGCTGCCGCGGGCGACCCCTACCGCGATAAGCTGCTCCCCCTGCCGCACGGCTTACGCGAAGGCAATCTCGGCGCTGTGGATACGTCCGCAGAAATGCTTAACTCCCTCCGCGTCACCGGTTATTTTCTGGAAAAATGGCTTCTCGCCCCGCATGGAAGACCGCTTCCCGCCGCCCGCAGCCGTATGCTCGAGGCGCTGGAAAGCGCTTACTGATTGAGTATGTCGCTCTGCCCGCCAAGCGATGCGCGGGTGCTGAAGACCGTTACATCGTCGAAAGCGGCATGGCGGTAGCTGCCGCTTTGCATGACGGTGCGCTGGTAGAATATGT
>CAYMDD010000138.1:0-5240 GCA_964389045.1 uncultured Rickettsiales bacterium | reverse complement strand
ACCTTTCGCTGCAAGACAGCGCCAAGATCGTCTCCGAGCTGGAAAAGCAGGGCGTGCCCTATGAGCTGCGCGCGGGCGGCGCGGAGATTCTGGTGCCGAACGACCGTGTGCTGCGCCTGCGCATGTCCATGGCCGAAGCAGGCCTGCCCTCCGGCGGCTCCATCGTGGGCTATGAGATTTTCGACAAGTCGGAAACCTTCGGCAGCTCCAATTTCGTCATGAACGTAAACGCCATGCGCGCGCTCGAAGGCGAGCTTGCGCGCACCATCGCCTCGTTCCAGCAGATCGAGCTGGCGCGCGTGCATCTGGTTGTCCCTAAGCGCGAGCTGTTCACGCGCGACCGCCAGGAGCCAAGCGCCTCCGTGTGGCTCAAGCTGCGCGGCTCGCAGGAACTCGCCAAGCAGGAGATTGCCTCCATCACCCATTTCGTGGCCGCCGCCGTGCCGGGACTGAAGCTCTCCAAGGTGACGGTGGTGGACAGCTTCGGCAGGCTGCTCGCCCGCGGGGACGGGGATAGCAGCGCGGGCGCCATGGCCAGCACGGCGGAGGAGTTCCGCATGGCCTATGAGGGCCGCACGCGGCAGATGCTGGAAGAGCTGGTGGAAAAGGTGGTCGGCCCCGGTCGCGTCAAGGTGCAGGTGGCCGCGGACATGAATTTCGACCGCATCGTCACCAGCTCGGAGAAGTTCGACCCCGAAGGCCAGGTCGCCCGCTCGGTGCAATCCAGCAGCGCCAAGGAGAATTCCGAAGACAAGGAAGGCAAAGACGCGGTGACGGTCGGCAACCAGGTGCCGAACCAGCAGGCAGGCGGCGGAGCCGGCGGCAATGCCAGCAAGCAGCAATCCGACAAGACGGAGGAAACCACCAATTACGAAATCTCCAAAACCACGCAGAACCACGTGAAGGAAGGAGGCTCCGTCAACAAGCTGTCGGTGGCCGTGCTGGTGGACGGGAATTACACCAATGACGCCGAGGGCAAACCCACCGTCTATGCGCCGCGCACGGAAGAAGAGCTGAAGCGCATCGAGACGCTAATCAGATCCGCCGTCGGCTTCGACGAGAAGCGCGGCGATACGGTGAGCGTCATCAACATGCCGTTCAACCAGCCGGTGGAGGACATCACGGAGGATTCGTTCTTTGAGAAATTCCGCCACCAGATGGAAGGGATCATTCAAACGCTGATTATCGCCGTGGTTGTGCTGCTCGCCATCCTGCTGGTGCTGCGTCCCGCCATCATGCAGATGATTAAGAACTCCGCGCCGCCGAGCGAGCGCCTTGGCGATGAGATGGCCGCGCTCGAAGGCCCTTCCCTCTCGCTGAAGCTCCCCGGCGGCGTCGCGGGCGGCACCGGCGGCTTCCTGCCGCCGCAGGGGGAGGATGCGGGCATCGAAGAGGAAGACGCCATGATTAATCTACAGAACATCAAAGGCCGCGTCCGCTCCTCCGCCTTGAAGAAAGTGACCGAAATGGTCGATAAAAACCCCGACGAATCCATGGGCGTGATGCGCCAATGGCTGCTGCGCGAAGCGTCTTAAGGGCACGCGAATGGCACTAGCGCAGAACATAGCCGTCAAAGACGATTACATGAAGCTCTCGGGCGCGCAGAAAGCGGCGATCTTCCTGATAGCGGTGGGGGATGAGTGCGCCAGCCGCATTTTCAGCATGATGGAAGACGACGAGATCAAGGAAATCTCCTCCGTGATGTCCAATCTCGGCCAGGTGAGCGCCGACGTGGTGGAGCGCCTGTTCGTGGAATTCTCCGAGCAGATGTCCGCCTCCGGCGTCGTCGTGGGCACGTACGACACTACCGAGCGGCTTTTGACCAAAGCGCTCGGCAAGGGCAAGGTCGATTCGATTATGGAGGAAATCCGCGGCCCTGCGGGCAGGACGACATGGGACAAGCTCGGCAATGTCTCAGAGGAAGTGCTCGCCGCTTTCTTAAAGAACGAATACCCGCAGACCATCGCCCTGGTGCTCTCCAAGATCAAGCCCGACCATGCCGCGCGCGTATTGATGACGCTCCCCGAAGAGCTGAGTACGGACGTGATCGTGCGTATGCTCTCGATGGAAGCGGTGAAAAAGGAGGTGCTGGACGGCATCGAACGCACGCTTCGGGTGGAGTTCATGACCAACCTGGCCAAGACGCAGCGGCGCGACAGCCATGAGATGCTGGCGGAAATCTTCAACAATTTCGACCGCGCCTCCGAAACCAAGTTCATGGGGCAGCTGGAAGGCAAAAGCCCCGAATCGGCGGAGAAAGTCCGCTCGCTGATGTTCACCTTCGAGGATCTGGCCAAGATCGACCAGAGCGGCATTCAGGCGCTCTTGCGGGTGGTGGATAAGGATAAGCTCTGCATTGCGCTCAAAGGCTCGAGCGAGACGATCAAGGATCTGTTCTTCAAGAACATGTCCGAGCGCGCGGCCAAGATCATGCGCGAGGACATGGAATCCAAGGGGCCGGTGCGCCTGAAGGATGTCGATGAGGCGCAGCAGACCATCGTCTCCCAGGCCAAGGACATGGCCGCCAAGGGCGAAATCGTCATCGCCGGGGATTCGGGCGACGACCAGCTGGTGTATTGACGATGCCCATCGAACCCCTGATATTCCGCAGCTTAAACGACCCGCACACACAATCTTCAGTCGCGCAGGCGAAAAGCTACCGCCCGCGCGCGCTCGACGGCAGCGACGACATCACGCTCCTGCCCGCCGCGCCGGCCATCACGGAGGAAGATGTGAACGCCGCCGAGGAGCGCGGTTACAAAGCAGGATTCACAGCGGGCGAAAAAGAGGGAAGGCAGATCGCCGAGGGTGAGCAATACCGCATCGATAAGGCGTTGAACGAAGCGCTTTCCGCGCTGACACCGCCGCTGGAAGCGATGATCGAGCAGTATAACCGGCACATCGCCATGCAAAAAGCCGCCATCGCGCCGCTGGCGCTCAAGATTGCCCGGAAAGTAGCAGGCCAGGCGCTGCACGGCAATGCCGCCGCCCAGGTCGAAAGCCTGGCCGCCTCCTGCGCGGAAGCGCTCTTGGGCGAAGCCAACATCGTCATCACCGTGCACCCCGGCATCGCCGCTTCGCTAGAGGCGCGTTTAAGGATGCGCTTTGCCAACCGCGACGAGCCGGGCGAAATCAGCATTGTCAGCGATGAGGCGCTTGCGCCCGCCGATTTCCGCATCCAGTGGAAAAACGGCGCCGTCGAACGCGATACGCAAGGCTTATGGGAGGAAATCGAGCGCCACATCGAAGGCATGGCGCAAATCGCGTCGCATGAGGCGCAGATCTTCACCCTTCCCGGCACGGACACCGGCGCCATGCCCCCGCCCCCGCCCGCCGAAGGCACTTCCGAGTTTTAATCTTACCTTACTGGAGCACTGACACCATGGCCGATACCACCGACGTTGCAGCCTTCGCCGACATCAACAGCGGCGACACCATGAACCTCGATACCGTCTACGATATCCCCGTGCAGATTTCCGTCGTGCTGGGCAAAACCAGCATGCAGGTGAACCAGCTTTTGAAGCTGGGGCGCGGCGCAGTGATCGAGCTGGACAGAAAAGTCGGCGAGCCGATCGACATCTACGTCAACAACCGCCTGGTCGCCCGCGGCGAAGTGGTGGTGGTGGAAGACAGGATCGGCGTGACGATGACGGAGATTATCAAGGCGGAGAAACACTAAAGGGTTGCTTGGTTGCTGGGTTTCTTGGTTTCTCGGAAATCTAACCCAGCCACCTATATAACCCAGAAACTTAGAAACCCAGAAACCAAGAAACCAAGAAACCATTATGCGACTACTCATCATCGGCGACCTTTACGGCCAGATCGGCATTGCCAGCCAGATTGCGCGGCAGCGCGGGGCGAAGGTCAATTGCGTGGACGATTTCGACGAGGCGATGAATGCCTTGAGAAGCGGCCAGGGCGCGGACGTCATCATGGTCGAGGTGCACCGCGACATCGAGACGCGGGTGACGATGCTGGTGCGCGAGCGGTTTTCCCTGCCGGTCATCGCCTGCGGCGTGCAGTCCGATAAGGATGCCGCCGTCGCCGCCATCCGCGCCGGGGCGAAGGAATACCTGCCCCTTCCGCCCGATGAGCAGCTAATCGCAGCCGTGCTGGAGGCCATCACGGAGGAAAGCCACAGCGTCATCCATGCATCCAAGGAAATGGGCGCGGTGCTTGCCATGGCCGAGCAGATTGCGCCGAGCGACGCCAGCGTGCTGATTACGGGCGAATCGGGCACCGGCAAGGAAGTCATCGCTCGCTTCGTGCACGAAAAAAGCAAGCGCGCGCAAGCGCCCATGATTTCCGTCAACTGCGCCGCCATCCCGGAAAACCTTCTGGAATCGGAGCTGTTCGGTCATGAGAAGGGCGCCTTCACCGGCGCGCTCGCCCGCCGCGTCGGCAAGTTCGAGGAGGCCGACGGCGGCACGATGTTTTTGGATGAGATTTCCGAGATGGACATCCGCCTTCAGGCCAAGCTGCTGCGCGTGCTCCAGGAGCGCGAGGTGGACCGCTTAGGGGGGTCGAAGCCCGTCAAGGTCAATATCCGCATTATCGCCACGTCCAACCGCAACCTGCCGGATGCGGTGAAAGCCGGCCAGTTCCGCGAGGATCTGTATTTCCGCTTAAACGTCATCAACCTGCAGCTGCCAAGCCTGCGCGCACGGCTGGAGGATATCGAGCCGCTGTCCAAATACTTCATCGCCAAGTATTCCCAGGCTAATGGCATGCCGATGCGCCCGCTCGCCCCGGAAGCGCTGGCGAAGATGAAAACCTATCACTGGCCGGGCAACGTGCGCGAGCTGGAAAACACCCTGCACCGCGCCGTGCTGCTGGCCAAGGGCGGCACGATCGGCGCGGAGGCCATCCTGCTTTCGGCCATGCCGGAGGCCATGGCAAGCGTAAGCATTCCCCCCCAATCCCCTCCGCAAGCGGGGGGAATAAATGAAAAAGCCCCGGCGGGGGGGAACTCCGCCCTGGTCGGCAGAACGGTGGACAGCGTGGAACAGGAGCTGATCCTGGATACGCTCGACCATTGCCTCGGCAACCGCACACATGCGGCCAATATCCTGGGCATTTCCATCCGCACGCTTCGGAATAAGCTCAAAGCGTATGGCGACGCCGGGCTTGCGGTGACGCCTGCGCCGAACGGGGGGGAATAATGACAGGCATCAGGCATCAGGCATTAGGCATTAGGGAAAAGAATCTTTTCCTCCCTAATGCCTTATGCCTAAGCCCTA
>CAYMDD010000137.1:0-5246 GCA_964389045.1 uncultured Rickettsiales bacterium | reverse complement strand
CCCTATCTGCTAATGAGTCGGAAAGCAATGGATGCGCATTCCGCACTCCGGTATCGAAGATACATACAGCTGGCGCATCGGCAGCACTGGATTGCAGGCGCACCGCCAGTTCTTCCGCCCATTGCGCTTGTTCAAAAGGAGGCAAGTCGGTGAAAAAACCAGGTGCCGCTTCACGATAACGGAAGCCCACCAGCGGTGCTGCGGCAAGCTGAAGCACCGCTAACGTGTTCAGCGGCGCAGTAAGCAGGCAGATATCGCATTCATGGAAACGCAAGCTATGCGCGGAGATTTGAATGTTAAACTTTTCAGCATTGGTGCGCAGTACGTCGAGCATCCCTTTGCGAATCCATGCCTCCCAAGTGACGCGCGTAGTGGTATCCGTGGGCAGAGGACTATCTTCCATCCAAAACGCATCCAGTTCCGCCAACCGGATCGCCTCGATGGTATCTACCGAAATCGTTAATCCTTTGGTGCCATCGGCATCGTAGGATTCATCGCCGTATTTTTGCATTTTCTTCTGCAAATATTCGACGCGCCTATCCGGCACGAAAATGGTGGCCTTGGTTTTGCCATCGACCATACGCACATTAAGTAGTTCGATCGGAGCAGTTGGCGCGCCGCGATTTTCAAGCGCGTCTATATCCAAAGGCCGGTGGTCGGCTCCTTCAATATCCAGGCAAACGCCTGGCGTGATATCTACATCCGGAATGCGAATATTTTCAATCAACTCGATTCGCTTTTCCAGGGCGACTGAAAGGTCATCGTTGAGCTTAGTGGCATGCAGGTAGCGCTGTTGCCGCGCGGTTAAAACGGGACGATCCTCGCCGGGCACAAAGCCGGTGACAGGCGTATAATCCGCCCGTTCAAGGCTGGCCGGAAGTAAAATGTGCTTTAAATCGTTACGTGGAGGCATCGGAGCGCTTCGCGGTTATTTGTTGTAATGAAGCCCTGCATGCTTTCTTTCTTGAAGCGCCTCCAGCAGCAATGGCTCCGTAACGGCGGTTAGATTGGAAAGAATGGATTGCTTCGCCGCCTCGTCGCAGGCGCGGGTTATTTCAGCATGGCTCAGGCCTTCGGCGACTTCCTGGATTTTATCCCAATCCATTTTCTTCAGCTTGAAGCTGTGGAGCCGGTTGCGGATCACGTTTTCCACCTGATGGCTATCCGGCAGTGCGTATTCGATTACATCATCGAAACGACGGAACAGTGCAGTATCCAGTAATTTCACATAGTTCGTGGCTGCTAAGATCAGGCTTTCCGAGTGGTCTTGCTCCATAAACTGTAGGAAGGAATTCAAGATACGCCGAATTTCACCGACGTCGTTGCCCAGGTTTCTGTCACCGCCTATCGCATCGAATTCATCAAAGAAATAAACGGCGCGCGTGTTTTTCATGGCATCGAAAATGACTCGTAGCTTACCTGCGGTTTCCCCCATGAATTTGGTGATCAAACCATCGAGCCTGATCGTGAAAAGCGGGAGTTTTAACTCACCGGCCAAGGCCGAAGCGGTGATCGTTTTTCCAGTGCCCGGCGGGCCGAACAATAGAATCTTGCGCCGCGGATGCAGCCCATGCTTGGCAAGCGCCTGTTGCTGGCGTTGCTCATGAATAATACGCTGAAAGCGCGCCGAAAGCGCCGCGCTATAAGTGAGCTGGGCAAAGGTTGTTTCCGTATATTCCGCCGAGAGCAGATTCGCTAGGTCGCCTTTCGGCTGGATAAAGCTCACCACCGAAGTTTGAGTGTGAATAGCGGATTGCTTTTCCTTCGCCTTATCGATCAGGCCTGTTAATTCCTGCGCCAGCTTCTCATGTCCCTGCTGCGCTTCATGGGCGGCCACTTGCATGGCGATGGCAAAGAACCGCCGATCGTCACCACTGATGTGACTTTTAAGCAATTCAATAATTTGCTCCGCTTTTGCCATAACTTCCTGAACGATAAACGCTATTAGTATCGCATATCATGGCGCACCGCACCAGTCGAGTTCTCATTACCAGCAAAAACTTAATTTTGCATTAGGATGAAGGTTTCAGCGTCTACTTTACTAATCGCAGCATTGGCCTGCCATCCATCGGAATAGCTGGTGGTGCGGCTGGCGCGGGTGGAGGCGTCATCGCTTCTTCCGAAACGCTGGCTATCTTGGCGCTGATATCCTCCGCTGCTTTGCGCAGATGGTCAGATGCAAGATGGGCATAGCGTAGTGTGGTTTGTACCTGCGTATGTCCAAGCAGCGCGCCGATCATTGGCATGGAATAGCCGAGCGAATTCGCCATGCTTGCATGGCTGTGCCGTAAATCATGCAGATGCAGTTCCGTTTTGATGTTAGCCGCGCGCTTGATGCGATCCCAAGGTTTTTTGATATCAGTAATAGGCCTGCCGCCATTGCGCTCGCTGGCCACCACGTAAGGATTACCTTCAATCTGTTTCAAGTTGCGCATCACCTCGTAAAGATAAGGCGTTATGAAGAGCGTCTTCGGGCGTTTTTCCTTTGTTGCCTCTTTCGGCATGCGGATTTCCCGCCGCTCGAAATCGACCCATTCCCATTTCAGATTGCGCGCCTCGCCGGGACGGCAGCCGGTATGCATCATGATACGGATCATCGCCAGTACGGCGGGGCTTTCGGTGAGCGCCCGCTCGGCACGTTGTAGGGCGCGCTCCAGTGCCGCGAATTCCTTCTCGCTTAAAAAACGCTCGCGCTTATTTTCCGGATAACGCTCGATGCCAAAGCAAGGATTACTCCTGCGGTCACGTAAACTCCATAATTCCGCCTTGCTCATGATGGAGGACATACTAGCGAGCGCACGGTTGGCAGCGATGGGACGATGTTTATTCTTGCTCAGGAAATCGTAAATATCTTTCGGCTCGATAGAGCGAATTTTCATTTTGCCAAAAAATGGCGACAGCATGACGCGCAGAATGTTGATATTACTCTGATGCGTGGCGGGACGATTGCGGATAGCGCTATGCTCTTCCAAAAAGCGTTTCGCCACCTCATCGAATGTAGGTTGCTTGCGCTGCATCTCCTCTTCATGCACCGGATCTCCGCCTTTGGCGATGTGATAGCATAGCTCCTTTGCGATCTCGCGCGCTTGCTCAACGGTCAAATGTCCATACTTGCCGATGGTTTTGCGGCGCGAGCGAAAATCCTTGTTGCGATAATTCAGGATAAATGATTTGCAGCCGCCAGGCGTGATCTGAATGCCAAAGCCTTTGACTTCCGTATCCCATATAATCATCAGCTTCTTACCCGGCATGGCTGTGTCAACCACTCGTTTGGTTATTTTCTCTGCCATTGGCGCCTCCTTCAGCCTGTTCGATGCGCACACCCCAAACGGGTTAACGCGTGTGACAACACCGCTCTTTTTAAACCTGAAATCAAGTGGTTAATCGTAGACATGTGTCTCTTATCTGCTTGACTCGGAAGGAAATTTTATCACTCCGCGACTTTGGTTTTCTTGGGTGGTGGAGCGATAGGTGCGCGATGCTTCGAAATCCAGAACACCCCAATTGCCCACGAGCGGATAGCGTACCTGCGCCTTTGGGCCTGGACCGACTTTCACATAGCTCGGCCCTTCGCCAGTCAGTCGCCAATTGTTTAGGCAGCTGATTGAGATCTCCCAGCGCGCGGCCAGCATGTCCGGCTTTAAAAAAATATCCTCCGTCACCGATGAAAATTGCGACATGGCAATGACGCGCCGGAGCGCATGCAAGATCATCGGCACATCGGCGGGAGTGATATTGTTGAGATCAATCTGCATCCGCGCCTCCTTCCGTCAGCTTGGCGAAGGCTTTCAGCAGCGCGAACAGCTGCTCATGATGCTCAGACGGAATGCGGCTGAACATGCGAATAAAGCGCAGCGACGGCGGTGGTATCAGACCGGCGGACTGCTCCACATCCTCCGGAAAGGTGGCCTGCGATGTGGAGGATTACTTGACCGATGCGCTGAACATCGCCTGCCGCCAAATCGCTCCGCGCGCGGTAGTGGGCGCCATATGGGATTTGGAAACGCTTGTCGCTTAATACTTAAAACGGTGGGCAGTTCGCATTGCCGCAGCCCGTAAATTAAAGTGTTACTTACCTGTTAGTGGATACAATAAAAATCATGAGAAAATCCGGATTATGAGTGGCTATTATATTAGCGTGGATGAGATTCCGGAGGAATATCTCGAATACATGAAGCAGTGGGATATGACCGATACGCAAAAGGTCGAATTCGTCAATTCCCTTCGCCTCGTCATGGAAAACATCTCTGACATGGCTTTTGGAACCGGCCTGTACGCGGGGGCGGATTGGGACGCGGCCAAATGGCGCGAGGAACAAGATAGGCAATGGAATCGCACACCTGAGCAGGTGTATCAAGATGCCTATGATTATTGGATGAAGGAATACGGTAAATACAAGATCAAGAAAGTCGGCCAGGAGGCTTTCGAAATCGAGTGCCGTGAGCATGCGAAGCGGGCAGTCGAGAGGGATGCGCTGACCAAACGGAGATGGAGGGAATTCCAAGAAAAATGGAAGCTTAAAGAAGAGGCAAAAAAGTCAAAAAATTGAGGAAATGGTGCTGCTTACGTGATTCGAACACGTGACCCCCGCATTACGAATGCGGTGCTCTACCAGCTGAGCTAAAGCAGCGTGACCATGAGATTTACAAACTACTACAACGGTTTGCAAACCTTTTGCTGACACGGTGCTGACACGGCAGGTAAATTGGCACCATGCATATTTTTATCCTTTTGACTCTTCAAAACTTCTTGCCACCATAACCCCATCGCTCCCTGCATTACGAATGCGGTGCTCTACCAGCTGAGCTAAAGCAGCATATTCACCAATGCAACAAAGCCACCACAATCATTAACGGCTCTGCACGTGAAAAGGAGTTTCTATCGCGCGGCGGTGCGCAAGACAAGGAAGAAGTGCGGGCATAAAAACCCCGCTCCGTGGTAAGCCGAGTTGCGAACAACGGATGGAGCGGGGTTTTGCTTAAAGCATGAACGGCGGCTTATCAAGCCGCGCTGGATTTACGAAGCAGGAAGCAGCGTTGCATCTCTTCCTTCAAGGTGAGGTTCTGCTTTTTCAAATTCGTAATCAGGGTGAAATCGGGAAATGGGCGCGCCGATTCTTCGGCGATGCGCAGCTTTATCTGCTGGCGTTTTTGAGAAGTAGCTTCGATATGTGAATCCAATGACATGATTTTCCTTCCTCTGTTAAATGTTAACGGACCAATAAAATGTCCTGCGAAGGGTAGCCC
>CAYMDD010000136.1:0-5297 GCA_964389045.1 uncultured Rickettsiales bacterium | reverse complement strand
CCTCTGCGCACGGGCTGCGCTCTCAGCATCCTCGCCCCACTGCGCTTCTTGAAAATCCTCCTCTAGCCGCGACAGGCGGAACGCCTCTTCCGCGCTTCGCTCCCCTTCATATACGCTTAAACCCAGCACCAGCGAGCCGAAGGCTTGCGTGAGCGTGCTGAGTCCGGCCATTTCCATGTCGGAGAGGGATTCCAGCACCACACGCAAGCGTTTGAGCGCCGCCTCCGGTTGCACCAGCGGCATCAGCCCGACCACGCTGTTTAACTCGCAGTCATAGCGCCTGCACACCCAAGTGAGCAGCGGGTCCCATTCTTCACGCTCCTGCGCGTTAAGCGAAGGATTTTCCGCACGGTAGCACAGCGCATCCGTCTCCGCATAGGCCAGCAGCCCCGCTACCATTGCCGCGCGCTCCGAAGCGATAATGTCGATGGCGGTGGCGGCGATTCCCGCCAGCGGGCGCTGTTTCGGCGTCATTGTTATCTCCGCGGCGATGGCTTCGGCCAAGCGCCGCGTCGGCACCACCATCTCCTGTTTTTTCGGCGTGCGCACAGGTCTTCCCTGATGCAGCGCCGCAAATCCGTCCACCCGTTTTTCCGCCGTCAGCATCGCTACCCTAAAATCCGTTTGCTTTCTTTCATATGCGGCGGCCAGGGCGCCTTCACCTCTATCACGCCGCTATTATCGCCCGGAAGGCGGATTCGCTCGGCGTGCAGATGCAGCGTATCGGGCAGGCCGAGGTCGTTCATGCCCAGATGGTCGATAAATGCAACGCCGCCGCCGTATTTCGCATCCCCCACAATGGGGCAGCCGATCTCGGCCATGTGCACGCGCAGCTGGTGCGTGCGCCCGGTGATGGGCTTCAGCTCCATCCAGGCGAGCTTTTTGCCGTAGGCCGACAACACGCGGTATTCGGTGACGGCGCGCAGGCCTTTGTCGCTCGCGCCGACTTTCTCGAAGGCTCTCATGCCCGATTCCGCTCCGCGCGCCTCCTTCATCAACGACATATCGATCCGCCCTTCCGGCTTTTTCGGCACGCCTGCTACCAGCGCCACGTACGTTTTCTCTATCTCTTTGCCCGCAAAAAGCTTTGCCAGCCGCGCCGCCGACTTAGCGCCCTTGGCCAGCACCAGCACGCCGCTGGTGTCCTTATCCAGCCGGTGCACCAGTTTCAACTCCTCGCCCAAGAATGGAAGCAGCCCGTCGATATGCTCTTTCTGCCCGCTGCCGCCCTGCACCGCCAGCCCGGCAGGCTTGTTGAGGATGAGCATCTGCGCATCTTCGTAAATCACCGTGCGCCGGATGTCCTTAAGCAGCGATGCGTTCGGCATGCGCCTCGGCTTCATCGGCGCTGACGATTGTCCAACCGCCACGCTTTCCGCAACGCTCAAGCGCTGCCCCGCTTGGGTCCGCGTCGAGGCTTCCGCTTTCCTGCCGTCCAGGCGCACCAGCCCTTTACGCAACGCCTTTTCAAGCGCCCCGTGCGTAATCCCGGGACGATGCCGCTTGAACCAGCGGTCGAGCCGGATGCCTGCATCCGCCTCGACAATCACATGCTCTTCCTTCATGCCAGCGCCGCGCGCGCCAGCCACATGCCGAGGACGAACGCGCCGAGCGAAAACAGCACCGACCCGCCCGTGTAGATCAGCAGCCCCCACCACTGGCTGCGCTCAATCAGCATGTAAGTGTCGTAAGTGAAGGCGGAAAACGTGGTGAAACCGCCCAAGGCACCCACGCCGAGCAGCAGGTAAAGCTCTCTTCCCTTCGGCATGATCTGCGCCAGGCCTGCAAGCAATACACCGAGCAGGAACGACCCCAGTACGTTCACCGCCAGCACCCCCCAGGGAAACTCTTTGCCCAACCGCGCGGTCATCCAACCGACTGCAAGGTAGCGCATCAGCGCGCCGAACGCCCCACCCGCCATAACGTAGAAGTAAAGCATAAGAGCTATTCGAACCGCTCCGGCGCCGCCGGATAGACGCCCAGCACCTGCACCTTGCGGGTGAAGAAGCCCAGCTCCTCCAGTGCGTTCTGCACCCGCTTCTCGCGCGGGTGGCCTTCGAAGCTTAAGAAGAACTGCGAGGAGTTGTGGCTCGCGCCCTTGCCGCCGGGAATGTAGCTTTCGAGCTTGACGATGTTGATGCCGTTGGTGGCGAACCCGCCCATGGCCTTATAAAGCGCCGCCGGGATGTTGCGGATGGAAAAGAGCAGCGTGGTCAAAATCCGCGCGCCATCCTCCGGCTCCGGGTCGATCGGCTTTTTGGCGAGGATGATAAATACGGTCACGTTATCGTCGGCATCCTGCATGTGGGGTTTGAGTATCTGCAGCCCGTAACGCTCGGCGGCCAGCGGCGAGGCGATGGCGGCTTTCTCAAGATCGTTCCATGCCGCCACGTCTTTAGCCGCCAGCGCCGTGTTGGCGTGCGGATGCGCTTCGAGCTTCATCTCGCGCAGCCGCTCGCGGCATTGCAGCAGGCCTTGCGGATGGGAATAGACCTGGCGCACCGTCTCCAGGCTGGCGTTTTGCGGCGCCATCAGGCAATGCTCGATGGCCTGGAAATATTCGCCGACGATATGGAGGTTGCTGCGCGGCAGGATGTTGTGGATTTCCGCCACGCGGCCTGCCTGCGAATTCTCGATCGGGATCATTCCCAGCTGCGCCCTGCCTTCCGCCACCGCCTCGAACACATCTTCGAACGATGCGCAAGGAAGCGTGTGCATGTATGGCGCGGCCTGGCGGCACGCCAAATCGGCGTTGGCGCCGGCCACGCCCATGAAGGCGATGGTGTTTTCCGGCTCGATGGCGTGCAGGCTGGACATCTGTTTGCAAGAACCCTATGAACAATGTAAACTATTCGAATAATGGATACCTTACCCTGATGCAACCGTGGAATATCGACAGCTGGCGCGAAAAGCCGATCCGCCAGCAACCGGACTATACCGATAAGGAAACCCTGAGCCGCGTCGAGCGCGAGCTGGCGGGGCTGCCGCCGCTGGTATCGCCCAGCGAGGCGCGCGCGCTGAAGCGTGAGCTGGCGCAGGCGGCGCAGGGCAAGGCGTTTTTGCTTCAGGGCGGGGACTGCGCGGAAAGCTTCGCGGAATTCTCGGAGGAGAATCTGCGCGCCTACCTCCGCGTCATGCTCCAGATGACGATGGCGCTGATGTACGGCGCGGGCTGCCCGGTGGTGAAGGTGGGCAGGATCGCCGGCCAGTTCGCCAAGCCGCGCTCGGAAAACCTGGAGAGCAAGAACGGCCAGGAGCTGCCCAGCTACCGCGGCGATATGGTCAACGGCATGGAGTTCGAACCGGATAACCGCCGTGCTGACCCTGAGCGACTGCTTCGCGCCTATCACCAAAGCACGGCGACGCTTAATTTCCTGCGCTCGCTGACGCGCGGCGGCTATGCATCGCTCAAGCAGATCTCCCGCTGGAACGCCGAGTTCATCCGTCGCTCCGCCCAGGGCAAGCGCTTCCAGGAGCTGGTTGACCGCTTAAATGAATGCTTAGGCTTCATCGAAGCCTGCGGCATCCCGCTCGACAATGTGGAGGAATTTTCCGAAGCCCGTTTCTATACCAGCCACGAAGCGCTGCTCTTAGGCTACGAATCCTCCCTCACCCGCTTCGACGAGACGGACGGCAAATGGTACGGCACCTCCGCCCATATGCTGTGGATCGGCGACCGCACGCGGCAGCCGGAGGAAGCGCATGTCGAATTTTTAAAAGGCCTCGCCAACCCCATCGCTTTCAAGGTTGGCCCCGGCATGGCGCGGGATACGCTGCTGCAATTGCTCGAAACCTTAAACCCCGATAACGAGCCGGGCAGGCTCACGCTGATCTCCCGCATGGGGCAGGCGAAAATCGGCGAATTGCTGCCGCCCCTGGTGCGCGCGGTCAAGGAATCCGGCCATTCCGTCGTCTGGGCGTGCGACCCGATGCACGGCAACACCATCAAGTCGCCCAACGGCTATAAAACGCGCAAATTCACCGATATCCTTTCGGAAGTCCGTCAATTTTTCGCCATCCACCAGGCGGAAGGCACCTACGCCGGCGGCGTGCATTTCGAAATGACCGGGCAGGACGTGACCGAATGCTTAGGGGGAGCGCAGGCCATCTCCGAGATGAACCTCTCCGACCGTTACCATACCCACTGCGACCCAAGGCTGAACGCTTCGCAATCCCTGGAGCTGGCGTTTCTGATTGCGGAGACGCTGAAGAAAGCGAAAGGGTAACAAGATACGAGGACTCGAAAAGAAAATTGCTTGCGGCACCCGCCTGCGTTATTTTATTCTTCCTTTTTTATCGAGTCCTCGGATCATCGAGTCCTCTTAACCCTCGGAGAACCCCATGCCCAAAGCCAAAGTCGGCGGCGTCGCCGTAGATCAGTTACGTTCCATCATTGACCGCATCGAAAAGCTGGAAGAGGAAAAAGCAGCCATCGGCGCCGATATCAAGGACGTCTTCGCCGAGGCCAAGGGTAACGGGTACGACACCAAGGCCATCAAATCCATCCTCAAAATCCGCAAGATGGAAGCTCACGAGCGCGACGAGCAGGAAGCCGTGCTCGACACTTACATGCGCGCCCTCGGAATGCTTCCCGAACTGGATGAAGAAGAAAACGCGCGCGAGATGGAAGCGGCTTAACCGCTATCGTCTCTACGCAGTTTGCCTTTTTTCAGCTCGTAATACTTCGCCAGGCGCAGGAAGCGGCTGAACGCGTAGACAACGGCGTTGATAAACCCGGTCATGCCTTTCAAAGCATAGCCCCGCGCAACATATGCCTTGAGAAAAGCGTGGGGGAATTCCGTCAGCAGCCGCACCGCCAGCCACCATGAATCGCCTTTGCGGCGGAGCAAATCTTCGGCCTGCATGGACGAATAGCGGTTGAGCTTCTCCACGCTATGCGCAAGGCTGCGCGAAGAGCGGTGCCATAGCGCGCCTTTTAAATGCCCGGTGCGCACGCCTGGCTCGAAATGCACGCGGTCGTGCACGGTGCTTGGCGCATAACGCCCTTTCCGCTTATCGTACAGCCGCACCGGCGATACCGACCGCCCGAAGTGCGGCGGCTTCGCCTCCGTAGGCAGGATTTCGCGGATCGGCATGGCATAGCCCGGCAGCGGCGGCTCGCCGTTTGCAAACAGGGCTGCGACCTCAGCTATCAACGCCCCGCTTGCCTGCTCATCCGCATCGAGGTTAAACAGCCAGGGATGCCGGCACTGGTCCTCGGCGAAGCGCTTCTGCGGCCCGTAGCCTTCCCAGGCGTGGAACATCACGCGCGCCCCGTGCGCTTCGGCCACGCTTTG
>CAYMDD010000135.1:0-5333 GCA_964389045.1 uncultured Rickettsiales bacterium | reverse complement strand
CGTCAAATCCCGCACCATCGCTTCTTTCCCGGCGGTTTCCGCGCGCGCCTGCTCAAGCTTCCGCTCATAAAGGTAAGACGACACAACGAGGACAAGAATCACGGCAACCGTCTGCACGGTGCGCTGCCAGCTGAAATGCATCAGGCGCTTGAACCATTTTTCCTCCGCCTGGTCGGCCAGGAGCTGCTTTCGCAGATTGCGGTTTTCGGTGACATGCCAAAAAACCATCACGCACAGAAACAACGCCGCGGCGGCGGGGATCGACCAGCTCATGCTTGCCTCAGGCGCATGCTATTTGCGTTCGCTGCAATCAATCGTGAGAATTTCCCCCTGGCGAGCGGTTTTACGCCAGGTGCGGTCATAGGAAAAGCAGCGGTATTCCACATCAAGCATTTTCATGCAGCCAACGGCGGGATCCTCCATGGCGAAATCCACCGAAGGCGTTACGGCGCACACCGTCTGCCCGTTGCAGCGTGCGGACAGCTCAGTCAGCGCATTATCCGGCTTAACCGTCCACATGACATCGGGCTGCTCGGGCAAACGCATGACTTTCCGCGAACAATTGAGGCCATAACTCGCTCGGAGGATGCGGACGAAATAATCGCTATCCGCTTGAGCCACCGACGCAGAGACAGGCTCCGGCTTTTGCAGCCATTGCCACACGCCGAATACTGTAAGAATAATGAATAATATAATGATTGCGTGCGCTCTGAAATGCATCCGCTTTCCTTAAAGAAGGGAAAAAGCAGCCTATTATGCCTTTGACCATGTAAATACACAAGTATAATACATTATCCATCTGATATTATTTAAGGAAAAGGTTATGGAAATAGGCTCTCTTTCTGTACGTCTGGCCGCCGATACTTCCCCGCTCAAGCAGGGCATCGACGATGCGCAATCACGCATACGCTTGCTCGACCGTTTTTTCGAGCATAGTGCGGATAATATGTTAAGGACATTCACCCGTATCGCCGGCGGCAATGCAGTCCCTACCCGCAGCTTGGGCGACAGCATGCTTAAGCTATTGTCTAGCATGCAAAATGCCATAATCGGTGATTATGTCGGCAGTCTCCGCCAGCAGGCGTTCGGCGGAGCGCGGCACGGGAGCGGCCATGCATCGCTTGCGGGCGTGCTCGGCTCGGCGCTTTCCGGCTGGATCGGCGGGAGGGCTGCGGGCGGGGCAGTAGGAGCAGGCCAGACGGTGATGGTGGGCGAGCGGGGGCCGGAGCTGTTCACGCCGTTTGCCAGCGGGTGGGTCACCCCGAACGCCGCCGGCAGCGCTAAGAGTGCACCAGTGAGCATCGTGATGCATATTTCCACCCCCGACGCATCCTCTTTTCGCGCCAGCCAGGGGCAGATTATGGCAGAAGCGGCGCTTGCCATGCGGAAGGCAGGCAGGTATACTTGAAACAATTTTTAAGGCGTTGTTTCTTCTTTATTTTATCTTTCCCGCTTGTCACGCAAATGTCATAAAAAACCATTCGCTTACACCATACCCCATCGGTTAAGATAATGATGTAATGGTGTAGATGGACTGCACCAGGCATAAGTAAACGCGGATTTACGCTTGAGCAGAAGAGACGACGATCACGACGAAGACCGTTTTCACGGCGACCGCAACCGCAGCTCTGGCCGCGGGAACCGCAGCGACGCGCGCGGCGCGGATTCGCCCGCCGACTGGGAGAAATTCTTAAAAGACCAGGGCAAAACCTCCGGCTTTGATTCCTCCAAGCTCTCCAACGACAAGCAGAATTTCTTCGGCTTCGAGCTGACGCCTGAACTCTCCTTGGCCGTGAACGGTCTATGGGCTTACGCGGTGGGACCGGCGCGCAAGTACATGGAGAAAAACAGCGAAAAAATCGCTACCGACTTTGCCAAAACCCATCTTGCCGAGCACTTCCCCACCGATATGGCGGCCAAAGCGTTTGGCAGCAAAGTAGGCAATTATGTCGGTTGGGCAACGATTTTCTCCAAGCAGATCAGCGATGCCATCGACATCGGCGCCACAGGCCTTTCGAACCTGAGTGCCGTCAGCACTGCCATCCAGCCAGTAGCCAAGGCCAACGGGCAGGGCAACTCGATTGAAGCGTTGTTCGGCATGACCGACAATCACATGATTAACAACGCGGTCGGCAAAACCGCGAAAGTCGCAGGCCATGACTTCATTAAAATGCTCGCGGGCATGGTGTTCACCCTGCCGGAAATCTTCAACAAGGTCAAAGAGCAGCAAACGAAGGTCACAAACCGCGAGCAACAGCTGAAGTTTGAAAATCTGGACAATATGTCCAAGGAAGAGAAAGCAGCGCTTTTCAAGAAAGAGATGGGCAACGAGTGGGCGACCATCGAAGCCAAGAATAAGCATCTGCAGGATATCTTGGACACCAGCCGCCAGGAGCGCGCGGATGCCTATAAAGCCTTCAAGCGCGAAAACCAGAAAGCGATTACGGAAACGTTCGAGACGGAATTAGCTGAAATAGGTAAAAACACGCGGCTTGAACGGCTTGGCCTGAACGAGAACAGTAAAAAATTGCTGGTCGGCGATAAGCGCAAAGAAAATAATAATCAGAAAGTTTTCGAAAAAGCGCTTGAAAGCCGCATTAAGCAGGAATTTGTCATTCGGAACGGAGCGTTCGACCGCACCGAAGCGGCGCTGATTCCTCATGATTATCTGGGTAAGGGCGATACAACCCATGAAACGCGCATTACCAAAGAATACAACGACCGCTGGGCAAAGCTGACCGGTGGGGACACCAAAACCGCAGACGGCAAAAAAGTCGATCCAAAAGACGACAAGATGCATCCTGAATTCGCCAAGGGCATGGCCGCTGCAGCAGCAGCGGTGGCATACGGCGTGCTCAACAGCATGTTCGGCACCAGCAAACAAGCGGGTTTGAACAACCATATCGCGCTCGACGATGTGCTGGAGCTGCGCCGCCAGATGGAGGAAAACGAAAACCGCGAATCCATCCGCAGCCGCAACGACCGGAACACCGCCTACAGCTTCGTGCAATATGTAGACCGCATCATCAAGAAAGACCTGGACGACTGCCACCACCGCGGCATCGCCGACAGCGAGACGCAGCATTTCAAGACCGCGGGCTTCAAAGACGAAGCCGTCCAGAAAATGGACGATAAGGATTTAAGCGCTTACGAGATGGCGGTTAAGCACATCGCCCGCCGCATTCAGGACGGGCGCATGGACGCGCTGGCGCTGGTGAATCTGTTAGGCGATGACGGCAACATCGTCGCCAAGACCGTGCAATCCTTCAGCGGCAAGGAAGACCCGGACATCAAAGAAAAGATCATCAAGGAGATCGACCACCAGTCGGCGCTGATGCGCCCGCACCATGCCATCGACCACGAAAAGCTCAGTGAGCTGATGGCGCATTTCAATTTCGATTTCAAGAAAGCCTTCGGCCCGAACGGCTACAAAGGCGCGGAGCGCGCATTCCTGTTTTCCATCGTCGAATCCCATATCACCGACGAAAAAGCCCTGCACGACGTGACGAACCTGACCTCCAAGGAAATGGCGGATCTGCGCAAGGAATGGGAAGGGCACGCCGAAAAAACCATGACCCGCGCCATCCAGGCCGTGGCGGAAGTGCTGGAAAAAACGCCCGAGAAACTGGAAGACATGCACCTCACCGATAATGAAAAATCGGCGATCCTGCGCTTGGCCGAAGAGCTGGAGCGCGGCGGCAAGCAGGCGGACGACCTTCTTTCCGCCAATAAAGACAGGAAGTTGGATATCGAGGCAAAAATCGCCAATGCCGTGGATGCGCTCTCCGCGCAGGACTCCACCTTCTGGCGCGATAAAGTGGAATCCGACCCCGTCAAGTCCATCGCCAAGCGCGCCCGTGCTGGCGACTCCGAGGAGTTGATGGAAGCCAGGGGAGAGCACTCTTTCTCGAAACGCTACCGCGAGGACGAAGCGCTCGACGAAGACCGCAGAGCCGAGCGCATGCAAAAGCATAAACACCGGGAATCGCTCGATCTTAGCCAAGATGACCGCGATTTCATGCCGAAGCCCAAAAACCGCATTAAGCCTTTCATGGATGAAGAGATGGACGGCATGGAAGGCTACCATGCCAGCCGGCATAAAAGGGATTCGCGCCTGGCGCATGCCCGCACGCGCCCCGATCCGTACGATGGAGCGTCGTTTGGCCGCGGCTAAGGGGCATGCCAAAAACGCAATGGTACAAAGCGCCCTTTTTTGCTATAATATCAACATACTAGGCAGGGGTATCATTACGGTTTCAACGCATGGCTATTGAGAACTATTGGGGTTCCACCGCGCGTAACGCAAAAGACGTTGGACAGTATCTTGTATACCCGCTGTTCAAAACCCTGGCGATTGCCCATTACAAGGATACTTATAAAGCTACCGTCGCCGCAGGCGTCGCCACTACGATTTTCTATAACGGTCTGACCTCCACATTCATGGGACTGGAGCAGGAAGGTTTTGACCGCAACGTGCGCATGGCAGTGGCTGCCGAGCTGGGTAAGCGTCCAAATGAGATGAAGTTTTCCGATTATAACGATTCGCAGAACAGCATCGTCAAAAAGCGCATGCACCTGTTCAATGTCGAAAGCAGCTACCGCTATCCTTTGAGCTTCCTGCCAATGCTGCCGACGCTGATGGAGCATCTCTCGCGTAACCTAGGAAAAACGCCCACGCGTATGAAAGATTCCCGCGTCCGTCCATTTAGGCCCGAAGCGGACGCGCCGGCGCTCGATCATTTGCTGCACGGCTGGAACATGTGGGACAGCGCAGTGTACGCCGGCGTGGCCGCTGCCTGGCTGGGCGAGACGTATTTCATCGAAAAAACCGCCGTGTACGAAGGGCAGAAAATCGTTGAGAACGATCAATCGGTCAACCGCAAGGTCAGCGCTAATGAGCTGATGGCGCTTTATAACCGCATGCGTAACGATTGCGGCATCGGAATGGTCGATAACAAGACCGACCGTGAAAAGCTATGGCCGATTTTTGAAAAGCTGACAGAGAAGATGAATCACTCTCAGGACTTCAACTTGCCGGAAGTTTTTTATCTCATGGGCTTGGGTAAATTAGATGTCTTCAAAAAAGACGCGAGCGGCAAAGAAATCAGGGGCGCGGATCACCATCGAATCCTTGACCCGGAAGCCTATAGGAGGGCGCTGGAGCAGATCGACTATGTCGATAAGGTGGGGCTGCAGTGCATTGCGGAGGAAAAGCGCCGGGAGAATCTGTTGCGGCAGCAGCAGCCAGCATCCTCCAAGAGCTTTGTGGAACGGGTGAACCGCGGGCTGATGGATATGCAATACAATGCCCTGCACAGCATTTTCGGCGGGCA
>CAYMDD010000134.1:3737-5340 GCA_964389045.1 uncultured Rickettsiales bacterium | reverse complement strand
AAATCAAGTACTGTGCGTACTATAGTAGTTTCATTTATTTGTAATAAACCCTCACGGCGGCGGCCTTTCCGTAAGTGCCGTCACTACCGGAGGGAGCACATTAGCGCTGCTGGCATTAAGCACCGTCTGGCGATGCGTGTTCGGCAAATCATGGAAAAAAGCGCTTGTTGGGCTTTTTCCGTTACTGATACCGCTTTCGCTTCATTACGCCCTGTTCGGTATGTTCGCATGGCCATATGCTATATCCAGACGTGCTACTGATACGCTTGCGCGTAGTGCTGTCATTGAGAATTATCAGGAAACGCTCATCCGCTGGGAAACATTGCCTGAGCCTGTCGGCATTAAAATTGAATTTGATTTGCTCCATCCTGCAGGTATGCGCGGACTTATTTACCCTCCGCAGATTCGCATGGGAAAATTTATCGATGTTCCCGATTCTAAGTTATTCTTAGTCTATAGATACGGCGCGGGATACTTCGATGATTACCACCTCAATGAAAAATCAGGCAGGCTAATGCTTTTGAAGCCGGTGGTATGGCAGTACATGCATCCGAAAGAAGATGATAAACGCTTCGACCCGGACAGCACGCGCACGCATCTCGCCTATTATTTATATCCGGGGGTTGCCGAGAGAATCGATAGTGCTGAACGGTTATGTATGGATAGCGTCGAATTATCTGGCCGTCCACGCTGCTTAGACCATGAACAGGAAAGCGATGGTTGCGTCAGAATAGGTGATTTATCCCGAAGTCCTGTTTATCACCAGGGAAATGATGTGTCTGCTTTATGGGGGGTGGCCGATATCGCTAATGCCGATTTAAGCCGGCTGATGACAGTAACGTTGCAGCAGAAAAGCATTTTACAGCATAACCCGGAGCTATGGATACGCATCCAGCGTCAGTTCCGCCCCCGTAACCTCAAGAAAGCAGGATATACACAATGCTTTAGAGAACGGGGATTGACGGAAATCTGCTTTTGCAAATAAACTATCCACCGGGCTTTTCCCAAGTCGGCTGTTCAAGGCATCCTATATGCCGAAACTAATCCGCTGTTTTTCGTTTTCCAGCTTGGCGGCATGCGAACTTGTGGGTGCATTTTCACCGTTAACGCCTTTATCTTCCAGCATGGAGCCGATGCGCTTGCCCATCCACTTATCTATGCTTTTCGTTTGATCGGGAAAAGTCAAGCGCACGGTCAGGCCGATGGCGGTAGTAAGCGCGGTGCTGGCGAGCTTGCCGAGGAAGATCAGCCCGGTGGGCGAAGGATTGCCGGTAATAAGCTTTTGCGTGGCGATATTGCCTGCGATACCTGTGGTCGCCATGATGGTGGAACGAACGAGGTTTCTTTCCTGAAAAGTTTTCCACTTTTCGACCTTCTGCGCGTAATCAGGCGCCTCTTTTTCACTGACAAGCGCCCGGTGTGCCACCGACTCATAAATCGGATCGATCCAGCCGCGCATCGTGCGGGTGCAGATATGCAGCTGCTCCGGGCACATGGCTTCCGCTAAAATCAATGTGCCGGAGCCGATTAAGTCCCCGGCGAATTCACCGGCAAGGTTCTGCTTGTAATTTCCATATATGCCTGGCTTGAGCACATCCTGCAT
>CAYMDD010000134.1:2517-3716 GCA_964389045.1 uncultured Rickettsiales bacterium | reverse complement strand
GCTCAAAAAAATTCGCAGCCAAGTTTGCGATGCCGCTTTGCATGGCATAGGCGATGGTTTCGCCCCGCAACTGTGCAGGAACGGCGGCTTTGTCCTTTGTATCCGCTTCCAAACCACTCACGGTGGCGACCCACATTAATTACATAATACTCCATTGTTTATATTATAAAATATACCTGAAAGCTCAAGTTACATTATGGTTACGATGTGGCTGCTGCCCGATAACTCTTCTCAACCCCTATTGCAAAAGCAATGCTGACCGTGCCGGAGTTGGCATATTGAAATTAAATAACAAATGAATACGCATACGGTTGCTATCCGCAGTGAATGGGAATAAAGCTTGGCTCATGGATTCGCTTTCCCACCTGTTCGAAAATAACCGCCAATGGGCGGAAGGCATCCAGACGCAGGATGCGGATTTCTTCACCAAGCTTTCCCGCCAGCAAAATCCGCAATATCTGTGGATCGGCTGTTCGGACAGCCGCGTGCCCGCCAACCAAATCATCGGCCTGCAGCCGGGCGAAGTGTTCGTGCATAGAAACGTCGCCAACGTGGTGGTGCATAGCGATTTAAACTGTCTCTCCGTCGTGCAATACGCGGTGGATGTGCTGGAGGTGAAGCACATCATCGTCTGCGGGCATTATCGGTGCGGCGGCGTGCAGGCGGCGCTCAACGGGGAGAAGCTGGGCTTGATCGACAACTGGCTGCGTCATGTGCAGGACACGCGCGCCAAGCACCAGACGCTGCTGGATGCGCTGCCGCCGGATGCGCGCGGCACGAAGCTATGCGAGCTGAACGTGATTGAGCAGGCATTGAATGTCGCGCAGACAACGGTGCTTCAGGATGCATGGAGCCGCGGCCAGGAGGTGAGCGTGCATGCGTTGATTTACGGCGTGGAAAACGGCCTGCTCAAAGACCTCAACTTCCGTATCGGGTTGAATGACGATGTGCTGGAGCGGTATACGCATGCCGTCATTGGGTTGGCGGCGCTTTAGTGTTTCAAGCGGAACACTCTGTATATCTTTGCTTCCCAGTGCTTATCCAGCGCATGCTCTACCACTTGCCTGGCTTGCGCATAAGCATGGATCAGGGTAAGCCGTCCTTCCCGGCTTAATCCGATAAAGCCCAGATGTTGGGCGGAGCCGTCGATCTCCATCAGCGCAATATCGCCTTGCCGCGCTCCCTTAAGCGGGACTGAA
>CAYMDD010000134.1:747-2507 GCA_964389045.1 uncultured Rickettsiales bacterium | reverse complement strand
GGACTGAAT
Source organism: uncultured Rickettsiales bacterium (assembly GCA_964389045.1). Classification (GTDB taxonomy): domain Bacteria; phylum Pseudomonadota; class Alphaproteobacteria; order Rickettsiales; family SXRF01; genus CAYMDD01. The sequence goes on along the minus strand of CAYMDD010000134.1, from coordinate 2,498 downwards.
CGCATATGTGCGCGAGCGTCTTGACCAGTGCCTCGCCGCTTGGCCGGTGCGGGTAATCTATGCTGTCATAGGAAATAAGCGGGGTGTTGTGCCGGTCGCGCACATCCAGCTCTCGCGCCACGCCGATGAGCAGGCCTAGGCAATCCACCCCGCCGCGGTGCTCGGAGTTTTTCTTTAAGCGCCCCTGATGATGAAAGCGCGTGCCGATCCATGTGCGCGCCTGTCCGGCGAGCGCTTCCGAGGGTATGGTCATGGAAATAGTCGAATTAAATTAGATATTTTCGCCTGTGTCAGCGGCGTCTTGGTCTTTTGCCTTCTGTGGCCTGAAATGGGTGCGCATGGTGGGTCTGGCGAAAAGAGGGCGCTGTCCCATGCTTTTGGCGTAAGCCCATACCAGCCCCGCCATCACTACGATGGCCATGCCGAACACCCAGATGACGGCGGCGATGGTGGTATTGCCGAAAACACCGATAAACGTGGCCGAAACGAACACGGAAATGGCAATAAAAAACCCCAAAATCTGGCCTAACATCGAGCTAAAGCTGTAGATTTTCAAACTAGCCTTCTCCCACTCGTGCCGGTGTTTTTGTTCCTGCTCGAACATGGAAAGAATCATTTTGGCCGAGCCTTCGACCACATAATTATAGCTCTCCAGAATATCGGGGTGCGGCAGGAATTCCACGGCGCGCTGCTGGCGGTCGCGGTTGCTGTTCGCGCCGTGATGCTGACGGTCTCGGTTGTAGCCGCCGGTTCTGTAAGGTTTTTGCTCTTTGCCTTCCATTAGCGTTCCTGCTGCGTAAGTTGCTTAAACGCGCTTTCCATGTCTGCGCCGATGCGCATCATATCGCCGCGTAAAGCCTCCGTCGACGTTCGGTACGGATGGCGGTAAAGCTGCGGCGCTGCCGTTACGGTGATAACGGAAAGGAAGCCTTTGATAAATCCTGTAATGCTATTCATGGGTTTGGGTCTATAGCGTCGTAAATCAGCCTACCGCACTTGCTCCCTCGGTGAAAAGCCTTTTTTAAAGGCGTAGTGTTTAAGCGCTTCGCGTGCTTGCCGTTTCCAGCATGCGGTCAAGTCCCGGCACATGCGGCTCCCCGCGGAAATTGACGACATTGCCGAACTGCCCTGCGCAAGTGGTGAGCGTCTTATCGCAGCCTTTAGTCAGACTATAGGCATCGCCTGCGGCGATGGCATAAGGCGCCGGAAGCGCAAATATCAGTATCCCTCCCCCGCTGACCGTATATGTATGCTCTTTAACTTCCAGACTGATGCCGTCATTCGCACCGGAGGTAAACGTCAGCACGCCGGAAGTGAATATACCGCTATCTTCAGTCCGTGCCGCATCTGTTACTGTATAGCGCCCGGTAAAGCCGTCCACCGTGCCGGTGACGGTATGTGCGGAGATATTGACCCCGCAGCGCGCATCGCCGAGCGAGGCGCGGCAGGAAGCGGAGTAAAGCTGCCCCATCGTTTGCGAAAGCAGTTGCGTCAGCCCCCTTACTTCCGCCACGAAATGCCCGCCGCTGAAAGATACCTCTCCCAGCCATCCCCTGCGCAGCTTAAGCCTGCCTTGGGTTAAATCGGCGTAGTTCGCTTTAAAGATATTGATTTCCGCAAAGTCGTATTTTCCGGCTGCGATATCTTCTTCCGTAATGAAATCGCTGGTGAGCATGCCTTCCACGTCGAGGTTATCGACGCTTAAAGATGCGCTGTCGCTGACACTGCTCGGCGTGAATCCGGTGGAAGAC
>CAYMDD010000134.1:0-737 GCA_964389045.1 uncultured Rickettsiales bacterium | reverse complement strand
CGGATTTCAATTAAGGGGATGTCATTCCAGCTGTGGACGCCGTACTGGTCGAGCGAAGCCGAGAGGCGGTCGGTATCGAAGCGCACCGGCACATCGAATTCGAAATCCGCCGTCACCGCCGCCCCGTTACTCGGCGCTGCGGTGAATATAACCGTGCCCGTGGTATGATTCACCGTGTGGCCCGCGCTCTGTAATACTCCGCTAAGGTATATGGAGACGCTGCCGCTTACCGGCTTGGTGATGCTCCGTATCTCCGTGGCGGTGCCGCTGATGTAGCGTTTCACCAGCTGAAATTGTGTCACTGAGCCGTTCCCTGTGCCGATCAGCTCGCCGGTGCCTTGGTAGTCTGTCCAGTCTTTGAAGCGGAACCCGTGCGCCCTGCCTTTCCGTGCGCGGAAGAAGGCAATCAGCGCATCGAGCTGCGCTTGGCTTCGCACGCCCTGCGCCACGTTGTAGCGTGCCCGCGCTTGGCTCCAATTAACGTTTCGCTGCTCATGCCCGCTGGCGATTTCCACGATATCCGTGGAGTATTCCGGCCCGCCTGCCGAGCCATAGGAGATATCGGCGGGGAAGCGTATTTCGGCAAATGCCATATCACCCATCCTAAAAATTATTATGAAGCGTTACCGGATAAAGATTACGAGCGAATCACGCGCAATGCGTTTAAGATCGTCTCTTTATAAGAGATGATGCAGGGTGACTGCCTTAGTCATGTCAACGGAGGCAATCCCACATGC
>CAYMDD010000133.1:1665-5410 GCA_964389045.1 uncultured Rickettsiales bacterium | reverse complement strand
GGACATGCCTTCGAAATTACCTAAGGATTCCTCTCTGCCCGTCTGCAAATCACGCAGGTAAACACGCGGCTGACGGCCTGCGAAGGACATGTAGAGGATTTCCTGCGCGTTGGGGGAGAAGCGTGGGGTGAGCACCAGGTTCCTGCCGTCGGTCAGGAATTTGTGATTCTCGCCGTCCTGGTCCATGATGGCCAGGCGCTTGACGCGCGCCTTGGCCGGGCCGGATTCGGCCACGTAGACGATGCGCGTGTCGAAATAGCCGTTTTCGCCCGTCAGGCGCTTGTAGATTTCATCGGCGATGATATGCGCGGTGCGCCGCCAGTTGCTTTTAAACGTATTGTATTCCTTGCCCGCGATCTGTTGTTCGCCGAGGATGTCCCACAGGCGGAACGATACGCGGATCTTATCGCCCGCCTCGACCGAAACCACGCCCGTGACCAGAGCTTGCGCGTTGATCTGCCGCCAGTCGGGGAAGCGCGGCGTGCCGGTGGAGGCCGAGATTTTCTCGATGAACGCGCCCTGGTTGATGGGCTTGAACAGGCCGGAGCGCTCCAGGTCGGCGGCCACCACGCGCATGATGTCCACGCCCACCTGCTCGCCTTGCGCGTTGCCGCCGGGGAGGTAGGGGAGCGCAATCGGCATCGGCTCCTGCATGCCGCGCGTCACGTCCACGCGCAGCTGGGCGTGGGCGGGGAGGGCGATGAACGGAGAGAGAAGGAGCAAAAAGAGGCGCAAAAGCTTGAGCATGGAGAACCCGGAACGTTTAAGGAATGAGGCGTAGGAAGCGGGATTTTAGGAGGAGCAGCCCAGAAAGGCAAGCGGGTTGCGCGATTTCTTCACCTCTCCCGCGTGCGGGAGAGGCGGAATACATTAAAGCATATCCTTCGGGTTGAAATTAATCTCCACATCCTGCCAGATGTGGTAGCCGTCTTTCGGCATGTCCTTGAGCGGGCTGCACTGGCGCACGGCGCGCATGGCCGAATCGGCGGCGGCGCGGTAGAAGGGGTCGGAGAGCTTGGCCTTGCTTTCGGGCGCGAGTTCCACGGTGCGGGCGGCGCCGTCCTCGCCGTACTGCACACGCACCAGGATCACCAGCTTGTCGGCGTTCAGCGCGCCGGCGGGCACGTTCCAGCATTTATACACCTGGTTGGAGATCGAATCGCGGATCGATAGCGCTTCCGGCGAGTTGGGGTTGAAGTTGGTGGAGCGGCTTTTCGACTTCGACGACGCTTTCTCGTCCTTCGCCGTATCCTGCGGCGCGCTTTCCTCCGCCTTGGGCTGCTCCAGGCTTTTTAAAATCGCGTCCAGCTCGTCGGGCTTCGGTTTTTCCTTCTTCTTTTCTTCCTTCGGCTTTTCCTGCGGCTTCTTTTTCTCCTCTTCCTTTTTTTTCTCCTCCTGCTTTGGCGGAGGGGGCGGGGATTCGCTCTTCACCGGGGGGGCGGGCTTGGGTTCGGTTTTGGCTTTTTCCGCTTCCGGCTTCGGCGGTCCCTGCTTCGGCTCCGGCTTTTTTTGCTTGTCTTCCTCTTTGGCGGGCGCCTCCTGGGAGGGGCGCACATTGCTTACCGCCGCGGTGGGCAGGATTTCCACCGTGTAGGCCATCGGCTCATCCAGCGGCTTCGGGGGGAACAATGCGGGCAGGCCAAACAGCGCGAAAAGGAACACCAGCGTGTGCAGCGTCGCGGAATAGATGACTCCCTTCTTACGCTCGCGGTTCATGCGGGGGATGCTTTGGTTTGGCGGCGCTAGCGTTTGGCGGTGGCTGCGGGCGCGCTCACTTCCGTCACCAGCGACACTTTGTTCAAGCCGGCAGCGTTGATTTCGCCGACCACCCGCATGATCGCCCCGTAATCGGCGGATTTGTCGCCGCGCACGAAGATGCGCGTGTCTTTCTTCTGGCCGACGATGGCGGAGAGCTTCCCTTGCAAATCTTTAAGCGGCACTTCCGTTTTCTGGAGGTAGATTTTGCCCGAATTGGTGATGGAAAGCTCCAGCGGCTCATCGTTGCCGGGGAGCGCTCGGGCGTTGGAATCGGGGAGATCGACGTTGACGCCCGCCGTCATCATCGGCGCGGTGACCATGAAAATCACCAACAGCACCAGCATCACGTCCACGAAGGGGGTGACGTTGATTTCGGTAAACGGCGCGCTGTGGAAGCGGTCTCTGCGCGAACCGGAGGACATGCCCATAATTCCTTATCCTTCCATCTGGCGCGAGAGGATGGCGCCGAACTCGGTGCCGAAATCTTCCAGGCGGCCTGAGAACTGCGCGATGTCGCGGGTGAATTTGTTGTAGGCGATATAGGCCGGGATGGCCGCGGCCAGGCCGATGGCGGTGGCAAACAGCGCCTCCGAAATGCCCGGAGCCACGGCGGCGATAGAGGTGTTTTTGGAGAGCGCAATGGCGTGGAAGCTGTTCATGATGCCCCACACGGTGCCGAACAGGCCGATGAACGGGGCGGAAGAGCCGATGGTGGCAAGGTAGGTGAGGCCGTTTTCCATCTTCTCCACCTCGCGGTTTCTGGCGACGCCCATGATCTGCATGACGCGCTCGCGGATCGAGGCGCGGGCGGCGCTGATCGAAGCGGATGCCTTCGAGCGGAACCATTCATCCATGGCCGCTAAAAACGTGACGGTGATGGGGTGCTGGCTGCGCTTTTTGGTGCGCTCGTAGAATTTGTCCAGCGCGTCGCTCGCCCAGAAATCCTGCTCGAACTGCTTGGTTTTGGCCTTGATCGCACGCAGCGCGAACCATTTTTCGATAATGATCGCCCAGCTCCAGAATGAGGCCAGCACCAGGATGATGATGACGGCGCGGCTCACGCCGTCGGCATGGAGGAACAGGCCGAGAATGGAGAGGTCGGGCGCGGCGGGGGCGGGGCTTCCCGCAAGCGTGGCGGACTGCACGGGATCGACGGCGGTGGCGGGGGTGGCCATGAACGGGTGACATCCTTAAGAAGAAAATGAAAAGAACTAAACGCGAAGCGTCTCCAGCGCGGCGCGCACATGGGAGGGGAGCGGCGCAGGGGAAAAATCGCGCCCGACCACGCCCAGCTTGACGGCGGAGACGAACAACACCTCTTCTCCCCTCAAGATATGCTGCTGCATGCGCAAGGAAACGCGCCTACTATCTTCGAGACGGGTTGCGATTGTCAAGCGGTCATCCAGCCGCGCGGGCTTTAAAAATTCCGCCTCCACGCGCCGCACCACAAAGGCGATGCCGTGCTCTTTAAGCAGCGCCGATTGCTGGATGCCGAAGCTGCGAAGCGCCTCCGTGCGCGCCCGCTCGGCGAATTTGAGGTAATTCGCATAGTAAACCACTCCGCCCGCGTCGGTATCTTCGTAGTAAACCCGGAAATCAAAGCGGTGGGCGGGGGTCAGCAGCATTTGAAATCCACTGCGTAAAGGAGCGGTCTTTCGTGTTCCAGGAAGCGCACCCAGGCTTGTTTTTTCGGTGGCCGGACGGTTTTGCCGTCGCAGGCGGCCAGCGCCACCGTCTCCTTCGGGTCCAGCCGCACGCGCATCCAGTCGCCGCGGATTTCCTGCAGATACGCATGCCCCCAGTAATCGCGCCGGATGACCGGGCTGCCCGGCGCGCGGTGGATGGGCAGATCGTTGTGCGTAGCAAGCAGGGTGTTTTTCTTTAAGCCGCTGAAATAGTCCCGCCAGCTGACCATGCGGATGCCTTTTTCCAGCCGAATCCACCCGGCTTTCAGCCGCGCCCAGCCTTCCCGGCGTTCATACACAGG
>CAYMDD010000133.1:0-1655 GCA_964389045.1 uncultured Rickettsiales bacterium | reverse complement strand
CACAGGAATGGTGACAGCCTGCTCGCTCTCGCTTTCGGTGTGGTTAAGGGATGCCGGTTCGCAGGCAGGCGCCTCCGCCCGGCGCAGGCAGAACCGGTACGGGTATGCGCCGTTGAACTCGAGCGTGCCTGCGGGCGCTTCCGCTTTCGGCTCGGCGTAAAGCGGGATGCTCGCGGGGAAGCGCTTATGGCGTTCCGGCGCATGCTCGATGAAGCCGATGCCGGTAGTATCGGCCTGCTCCGCCGTCCCCGCTGCGGGGAGCAGGAGAAAAAGGGCGATGAGGGGGAATCGGCGCATTGTCTTCTTACGGCGCGCGGGAGGCCATGTAGTCGATCGTCAGCCGCTCGATATTGGCGGAAGAATAATCCTCTTAGGCGCAGATCTGGATCACCGCCTGCTCGGCGAAATTGATGCGCTCGCCTCCGTTCCCAAACTCGGTGGTCACCGAGATGCCGCTCGTTGCGTAGTCGATATGGCCTATGCCGGCTTTCGGCCAGTCGGCGGTCGTGTTGGTGTTGTCGGTGATGGCGTGCCGGATGGTGCCGATCGCCTTGCCGGTGATCCTTCCCTCCAGGATGGCACGGCTGCTGGTGATTTTAATCAGCGGGTCGATGCTGCGCACCGAGTAGCGCAGGCCTAAATCCTTGCACTCGCTTCGCTTCTTGACGAGTAAGCGGTTGCGGGCGGGGACGAACATCAGCCCCACCTGACCGCGCCCGTCCTCGCCCATGGTGGAAAAAGCGGTCACTTTGATATAGCCGGGATGGATGCCGGATTTATCCATGATGGAGAAATCGGAGAAGAGTATGTTGCCGGCGGTGACGGAAGCGCCGTCTTTCAGCAGCCGGTCTAAGCTGACGGGGGTGGGGACATTGAAAGCCTGAGCGTAACCGGGAATCAGCGCTATCGCTAAACAGCATAAGAAAAGGCGAAACATCGGACGTTATTCCTCATCCATGAAAGCCAGCTGGCTGACTAGCGGCGCGGGCGCGTGCAGGCCGAGATGGCGGAAGCTTTGCGGGGTCAGCATACGCCCGCGCGGCGTGCGCTGAAGGAAGCCGATCTGGAGCATATACGGCTCGATCACCTCTTCCAGCACGTCGCGCTGTTCCGATAGCCCAGCGGCGATGGTGTCGATGCCGACCGGCCCGCCCGCGTAATGCTCGGCGATATAGCGCAGGTAACGCCTGTCGGCGCTGTCCAGGCCTAACCCGTCCACTTCCAGGCGGGTGAGCGAACGGTCGGCCAGTTCGCGGTCGATCCCCTGCCTGCCCGCCGCATGGGCGAAATCGCGCACGCGTTTCAAAAGCCTTACCGCAATGCGCGGCGTGCCGCGCGCGCGCTTGGCGATTTCCAGCGCGCCGTCCTTGGCGATCGGCGTGGCAAGCAGCTCGGCTGCCCGTGTGACGACGCGGCTTAATTCCCCAACCTCATAGAATTGCAGTCTTAAGGGGATGCCGAAGCGGTCGCGTAAAGGGCCAGTGAGCAATCCTAACCGCGTTGTGGCGCCGATCAGCGTGAAGCGCGGCAGGTCGATGCGGATGGAGCGGGCGGCGGGGCCTTCACCGATCATCAGATCGAGTTTGAAATCCTCCATCGCCGAATAAAGCATCTCCTCGACGGCAGCCGTTAAGCGGTGGATCTCGTCGCTGAAA
>CAYMDD010000132.1:1551-5465 GCA_964389045.1 uncultured Rickettsiales bacterium | reverse complement strand
GAGAAAGGATATTGCGCGCCTCAAGATCGTCGAACAGCCCGCTTAACGCTTCGCGGCTATCGGGTAAAATCGCTGCCAGGCGTGTGTCCGCGCGTGTACCGACGATCCCTCCTTCATGCACTTCGGTGACCGTTGCATTTTTCATCAACGCGCCGTGTATGCCCGCCTTATCGCCGCCTTTATTGGCAATGATACTGACCACGCGCTCTCCTTTGCCGGCAACGCAGTCCCCAACGCAAGTCATTGGCTGGGAAAGCAGAATGATGGAAATATTTGGATTATTCTCCAATGCCGTTTGTGCGATATCGGACATAGTGCCGCCTTAAAAAAACAGGGGCTATCCCTAAGTTCAGCGGTCATGGCGTTTCCAGATTAACCTGCTTCGTCGATAGGCCCTAAGATTTGTCATGTTTTCAGCGCGTGCTGATGCTAGGACTTTAGAGTTTCTTTAATCTACAGTCAAGTGTTACAAATAACATAAATAAAATGTTATTTTTCCAGCGATGCTCTGTATTCCCGGAAACTCGGCTGGCTCGTATCACGCGAGGAAATCGAGGGGTTGCCGACCGGCCAGGGGATGTTCAAATCCGGATCGTCATAGCGGATGCCGCCTTCGCCTGCCGGGTTATACAGCCCGCTGACTTTATAGAACACATCTGCCGAATGGCTGCCCAGCACGCAGAAACCATGCGCGAAACCGGGCGGCATCCATAAAAGCGTGCAGTTCTCATCGCTGAGTTCGATACCGTAATGTTCTCCCAACGTCGGCGAATCCGGGCGGATATCCACCGCCACATCCCAGATGCGCCCGCGGATGACGCCCACCAGCTTTCCCTGCTCCGGGTTGTTCTGGTAATGCAAGCCCCGCAAGATGCCGGGAGCCGAGCGGGAGTGGTTATCCTGCACGAAATCCGCATCGATTCCCGCTTCGTGGAACCGGCTTTGGTGGTACCGCTCGATGAAAAAACCCCGGTCATCCCCGTGGCGCTTGAGTTCTATCACTTTAAGCCCTTGAAGCGGGCAATCTTTTACAATCATTTGCGGCTCTTTTTGTATTTCGGATTTTATGGGTTAAAAATGCCGGTTTGATTTGCAAAACTGCGGCAAAATGCTTAATAAAGCAATTCTCGAGCAAAACCACTCAATTTTGAAATAAGGACGGATATCATCGTGAAAGTAGCAGTTATCGGCACGGGCTATGTGGGGTTGGTCAGCGGCACGTGCCTGGCCGAAGTCGGTCATGAGGTCGTATGCGTGGACAATGTGGCGGAAAAGGTCGAGCGCCTGAAAAACGGCATCATCCCCATTTACGAGCCGGGGCTGGAAGAGTTGGTGAAGAAAAACGTAGCCGCGGGCCGCCTCTCGTTCACCACCAGCATTAAAGATGCCATGAAGGGCGCGGAAGTGGCAAGCATCGCAGTCGGCACCCCTACCCGCAAGCAGGACGGTTATGCCGACCTGCGCTATGTCTTCGCCGCGGCCAGGGAAATCGCGGAATCCCTTGACCACTACGCGGTGATCGTCACCAAATCCACCGTGCCCGCGGGAACGGGAAGGGAAATCGAGGCCATCGTGCGCCAGGCAAATCCCAAGCTCGAATTCGGCGTGGCTTCCAACCCGGAATTCCTGCGCGAAGGCAACGCGGTGGGCGATTTCCTGGAGCCGGAGCGCATCGTGGTCGGCACCGGCGACGCGCGCGCGAAAGACGTAATGGACAGGCTCTACAAGCCCTTCTCCGACAAGGGCGTACCGGTACTGCATACCGACATCGTCTCCTCCGAGTTGATTAAATACGCGGCAAACACGTTCCTGGCCACCAAGGTGAGCTTCATCAACGAAATGGCAGACTTATGCGAGAAAGTCGGCGGCAACATTCAAGCCGTGGCCGACGGCATGGGGTCCGACTCGCGCATCGGCCCGAAATTCTTACAGCCCGGCCCCGGCTATGGCGGCTCCTGCTTCCCCAAGGATACGCTGGCCATGGTCACTATCGGCGAGCGCGCGCTTTCGCCCGCCACCATCGTCGAGGCGGTGATCGCCGTCAACCGCGCCCGCCCGCACCGCATGGTGGCCAAAGTGGTGGAAGCCGCCGGCGGATCGGCGCGCGGCAAGCAGATCGCCTTCCTAGGCCTCACCTTCAAGCCGGACACGGACGACGTGCGCGATTCCACCGCCCTCATCATCGCCGAAGAGCTGGCGCGTTTGGGTGCAACCGTCAACGCCTATGACCCCAAGGGCATGAAGGAAGCCGGGCATGTGATCGGCAACGCGGTGAACTACATGGGAAGCACGGACGAAGCGCTTTCCGGCGCAGACATGCTGGTACTTGCCACCGAATGGAAGGAATTCCGCGAATTGAGCCTTGAGAAAATCAAATCCAGGCTGAAAGCCCCGGTGGTGGTGGATTTAAGGAACGCTTACGATCCGAGTGCCATGGCGCGCCATGGCTTTACTTATTTCTCGATTGGGCGCAGCCCCGTGCTGCCCAGCGCCGCGCAGGAAAACGCCGCTTAAAAACCATGTAAGGCAATCCGATGGAAGCCACGCTCGAGAAGCTCCCTAGCGCCAAGGACATCCTGCTGGTGCTGTGGCGCTATAAAAAGCTGATCCTGCTGATGACGCTGATCCCGACGCTCTTGGGCGTGGCGGCGCTGAAAATGACGCCGTCACTCTACACCGCCACCTCAAGCGTGGTGGTGGAGCGGCAGGATATCAAGCTCACCAACTTCCAGGACGCGCTCTCCGCCGGGCCGATGCTCGACGACCAGATGGTGCAGACGGAAGTGGGCATCCTTTCTTCCGACAGCCTGGCGCGCCGTACCATCAACGAAGTCGGTTTAGCCGAAATACCTGAGTTCAACCCCAGCTCCGCCGGCGCCAGTCGGGACGAAGCGCCGCCTGCCCCTTCAGATGCCACGGAAGAACGGCGCATCTTGAATCGAGAGGATGTCATTCGCTACCGGATACTCAAACGCTTTACACGCAGTCTTAATATCGCGCCGCAGGGCGCTTCGCGCGTCATTACCATTTCTTTCAGCTCCAAAAACCCGGTGCTGGCTGCAAAGGTGGCGAACGCGCACGCCGAGCAGTATTTGCAAATGAAGCAGGAAACCAAAGGCCAGCGTGTGACCGTGATGGGCAAGTGGCTTTCCCGGCAGATTGAGAAGCTGGAGCAGGAAACGCTGGTCAAAGCGCAAAAAGTGCAGCGCTTTCGCGCCGAGAACGACATGGTGCAGGGTAAGGATTCCGAAGAGCTGATCTACCAGCAGATTTCCGACCTCTCCACCCAGCTGGTGCCTATCCAGGCGCGGAAAGCCGAGCTTCAGTCGCGCGTGTCTACGCAGCGCGGCGCTTCCTCGCAGGCGCAGACGCAAGTCATCGCCTCGCCGCTGATCCAGAATTTAAAAACGCAAGCCGCCGCCGCCGAGCAGAAGCTGGAGGCGCTGAAAGCCGCATACGGCGATAAGCACCCCTTGCGCGTCGCCGCGCAAAAGGAAGTGGACGAAATCACCGCCAAGGTCAACCGAGAGGTAAGCCTGATCAACGATTCCTCCGCCAACGAGTTGAGCGCCATTTCGGGACAGGAAAGACTGATCCGCGAAAGGCTCGAAGCCTTGCAGAAAAAAGCCGACGACTCGCGCGAGCAGCTCATCACCCTGCAATCGCTGGAGCGCGAAGCCGACGCCAGCCAGAAGCTGCTCGACAACTTCCTGGCGCGGTATAAAGAAATGCAGTCGCAGGGCGATTATTCGCGCGCCGACGCGCAGATTGTCTCGCTGGCCGACATCCCGGCAGAACCCTCCAAGCCGAAAAAGCTGGTGATCCTCATCGTTATCGCCGTGCTCTCCGGCGGCGTCGCGCTGGCGACGGTTTTTTTCCTTGAGCTACTCGCCAGCGGCTTCAACAGCCCGGAG
>CAYMDD010000132.1:0-1541 GCA_964389045.1 uncultured Rickettsiales bacterium | reverse complement strand
CGGGCAGGAAAGGCTTAGGCATCACGCCTTCCGTCGAAAACCCGTTGGAGACGCTCCGCGCCAAACCGCATTCGCGCTACACGGAGGCCATCAAGAAACTCTACCTCTACCACCTCTCCAAAGGCAGCGAAGACAAGCTGGGGCGTACCCTGCTCATTACCTCCGCGCAACCGGGCGAAGGCAAGAGCACGCTCACTATGTCGCTGGGTTTGTATTTAACCGCCATCGGCAAGAAGGTGCTCGTCATCGACAGCGACATCCGTCTGCCCTCCGTGCATACGATGGCAGGGATCGACCTTGCCCCAGGCTTCGTGGAGCTGCTCACCGAAAATGCCTCGCTGAAAGAAGTCATCCGCCCCGGCAAGGACGGCACACCCGACGTCATCCCCGCCGGCGAAGCTCGCTTGACCTCGCCCGACTTGCTCAATTCCGATCACACCAAAAAAATCCTGGACGGCTTAAAGCAGCTTTACGATTTCGTGCTGATCGACTCCGCCCCCATCCTTGCCCTTTCGGACGCGGGCGCGCTCTCCCGCATCGCGGATGACACGCTGGTCGCCGTCAAATGGCGCAAAACCCCGCAGCGCAAGGTCAAACACACGCTCGACACGCTGGAAAGCCTCTCCAAGCCTGTGCTGGGACTGGTGCTTACCAACGTGGATGTGAAGAAATACGCGCTTTACAATTACGGCGATGCGGGCATGTATTACGGGAAGAGCAATAAGTATTATACGGAGTAGTAATCCGCTCTTTTATTTTACCGCCGCCGTCAAAATCTCCTCATGCTGCTTGAGGATGTCCGGCCACTGAAACGCTTCCATGTGCCGCGCGCGGCTGGCTGCCTCCATAGCGTTGCGTTCCGCCTCGCCGCCTGATCCCAGCAGCCGGTCAAGCTGATCGGCGCAGTCGTCCGCTCTTCCAAAGTAACGCGCGCCCTCGCCCGCCATCCAACGGTTGAATCGGTTGTCCTGTGCGAGCACCGCGCTGCCTGCGCCCAAGGCCTCGATCATCGACGGGTTGGTGCCGCCCACGGTATGGCCGTGAAGATACAGCGCATTGTAAAACCGGAGCGCGGCCAGGATTTGCTTGTAGTAGATCGCGCCGGGGAATACCACTTCGCCGCTCGCCGCATCCATCACCTTGCGCTGGTAGGGATGCGCGCGGTCGTACTTGCCCAGCACCACCAGCTTTGCGCCCCTGGCTCGACGGGAAAAAGCCTCCACCATCTCAGCAATGGAATTCTCCGGCTCAGGGCGGGCGATGATGGTGCAGAAGCGCTTCGGCTCCAGCCCCAGCGGCGCGAGCAGCCCTGCATCCGCCGCTGTAATGCTCTCCGACCCATACGCGGCCACGGAGATTTTCTCCTCACGGGCGGCGCGCATCAGATGCGCTTTCATCTCTGGGTGGTCGGCCACCAGATGATGGGCGAACCACATGCCCAGCCGCTCGTTCACCCAGAACCACGCACGTACCGGCCTTGACCATTTGGCGCGCTTCCATTCGATGCCGTCCATGTTCATCACATTAGTGACGCCAAACAT